>DASPJU010000001.1:0-3143 GCA_035628475.1 Salinarimonas sp.
AACGAGAAGCTCGAGATCGACCTGGTGCTGGCGGACTGGAACATGCCGCGCATGGACGGGGTGGCGTTCCTGAAGCAGCTGCGGGTGGTCACGCCGTTCCGCGACATCCCGGTCATCATGGTGACGAGCCAGTCGTCGCGCGAGAAGATCGCGGAGGCGCTTCGCTGCGGCGCCAAGGACTACATCGTCAAGCCGTTCAACAGCGCGCTGCTCCTTCAGAAGATCCAGTGGGTGAAGGGTCAGATCGACACCAAGAAGCTCGACGAGACCTCCATCCTGCTGCGCGACATGCTCGCCGCGTCGCAGGCCGAGAAGGAGCGGCCCTTCCTCAGCCAGCTGCCCGAGGGGATCACTCAGTTCCTGATGAAGACCGGCGCCCGGAAGACCTGGGCCCCCGGAAAGGTGATCATCGCCGCCCGCCAGAACGTCGAGACGCTCCACATCCTCCTCTCGGGAGAGGTCGAGCTCGCCGGCCTCGGCAAGGTCCGCGAAGGCGACTGCATCGAGGCGCGCGCGTTCATCTCGGGCGAGCCCGCGACGTCGACGTCCACCGCCCGGACCGAAGCCCAGGGCTTGCTCTTGGACCGGCTGGCGCTGAGCGAGGGGCTGCGCCGACATCCCCGGCTGGGCCTCTACGTGCGCGGCCTGCTGAGCGCGCCGGCGCCGGCCGCGGCGGGCGGCGCGCCGCTCTCCGGCACCCTGAGCGACTTTCCTATCGTGGACGTCGTGCAGGTGCTCTCGCTGACGCAGAAGACGGGCACGCTGAAGCTGGCCAAGAAGGACCAGGAAGCGGGGGTGGCGATCGACAAAGGCGAGGTGCGCCACGCCTGGGTGGGGCCCGTGGAGGGCGAGGACGCCTTCTACAAGCTGCTGATCTGGGACGACGCGACGTTCTCGTTCGAGTCGGGGGTCG
Organism: Salinarimonas sp.; assembly: GCA_035628475.1. Taxonomy (GTDB): domain Bacteria; phylum Pseudomonadota; class Alphaproteobacteria; order Rhizobiales; family Beijerinckiaceae; genus Salinarimonas_A. Next base: position 914 of record DASPJU010000001.1, read on the forward strand.
CGCCGGCCAAGACGACGATCAACACGCCGACGATGACGCTGCTCATCGAAGGCTCGCGCCGCAAGGACGAAGCCAAGAATCGCCCGCCCCCGAGAACCTAGAACCGAGATACGAACGCGTGGCCTCGTAACTCGTGACTAGTGAGTCAACTTTGATTCCGTGGGTCGCGTCCCTGGGACGCGACCCACGGAATCAAGTTAGTCGAACCACTAGCTGATATGGAGCGACCGGCTGTCAACACATAGGACTCTCTTCGCGCTTCGTTTCTTCATGGCCGTGGTCCGTGGAAGCGGAGAGGGCGGATGAGCCAGGGCGCTTCGACGACGAGTCACTCTGATATTCGCGGGTTGCCCCGATCGCTCGGGGTAGAGCCGCGTGACAGTGTTCCGTCGGGAGAAGACGCCGTCTAGGGGCGCGAATCCGGCCGCTCTTGCACGCCTGTCGCATAGCTAGCTCGCGCATTCTCCTTTCGTGCCTGAGCTCATCCACCTTCTTCGCTTCCACGGGGTCACTTTCAGGCCATCCCCGCGGCTCGGGGATACAGAACGGACCAAATAAATCCCGCAAGCTCTCGGGCCACGGCAACGACGATCCTGCAGCCAGGCTTTCCTCGAGCGCCCAGGCGATAAAACCTTCGGTAGAGCCGCTGGGCCGCCTTGTCGGCGATCGCAATGACCTTCGCCGGCTGGCCTTCTCGACGCTTGCGCAATGCTCTTCCGATCGCGTGGGGATGGCGATAGTGCCAGGATGCCTCAATGAGCACTCGCCGGACGTGGCAGTTCCCAGCCTTGGTGATGCCTCCGCGGCGACGACTTTCTCCACTGGAATGCTCCTTCGGGACCAGTCCGAGATAGGACATCAGCCCTCGAGGAGACGTGAATCGCCTGAAGTCGTGCAGCTCCGCCACGATCGTCATCGCCGTGACGGTGTCGATGCCTCGGAAGCACCTCAGCCAGGCCACCGGCTCCCGATAGGGTTCCGCTTGCGCGACGGATTCGAGTTGAGACTCAAGAGTCCGAACGCGCTCCTCTACTTGATCAACAGCCAAGACGTAGTCGTTAAAGGCGGCTCGTTCAGATTCCCGCTCGAAGCTCAGACTCCGAAGCCACTCCCGATGCGCTTGCGTCCATGGATTCCGGCCAGAGGGCCAGATTAAGCCTCTGCGAAGAAGCATCTTCCCGAGGCGATGGCGACATCTCACGAGATCTTCCTTCGCGTCCTCCCGCGCTCTGCAGAGATCTCGAACAGCTTCTTCTTCCGGCGTGGGTGGGTGAACCTCCGTTAATAGTCCCGCCCGGTGCAGTTCCGCCAACTTTCGTGCGTCCCGCCGATCCGTCTTGATGTGTTCGCCCGGCTTGATTGGGATCAGCGACGGAGCGATGACCTGGCAATCTACGCCCGCCTCTTTCAGTTGCCGCTGAAGTGCGTATCCGCACGGGCCCGCTTCGTAGCAGGCCTGAACCCGTCCTTCTCCTTCCTTCAGAAGCCGTCTTGCCAACTTCCGAACCGCGGCGGGCTCGTGATTGATTTCCCACTCAAGCGGGACTGTCCGACCTGGGGCTAACAGCGCCACCTGGATCGTCTTCTTGTGGGCATCCAAACCGACGAACGTGCTAGTCTCACTCAAGGCCGGCTCCTTTCGTATGCGGCTCTGGCGTCGAAAGACGCTAATCCGCGATGGTACGAACAGGAGCCGGTCGCTCCATATTGTCTAGTCCTTCGAGTTCATGAGGTAGACCGCCACGCCCACCAGCGCCAGGCCGATGAGGCGGCGGGGCTCGAGAGGCTTGGCCTCGATGCCGAACCAGCCGAAGGTGTCGATCAGCAGGCCCGCGATCACCTGTCCGGCGAGCGTCGCGACCACCAGGGCGGTCACGCCGAGCCGGGGCGCCGCGAGCAGGGTCACCGTCACGAAGACCGCGCCGATCAGCCCGCCGCTCAGCTGCCAGAGCGGGGCTCCGCGGAACGCGAGCAGGTCGCCCTTCCCCGCCATCGCCACGACGATGACGAGCGCGATCGTCCCGACCAGGAACGAGATCAGCGCCGACTCGAAGACCCCGACCCGGCCGCGCAGGGCGGCGTTGATCGGCGGCTGAAGCGCCAGCAGGAATCCTCCCGCCACCATGCCGGCCGCGACCAAGGCGTTGTTCGTCATGGGCGCAGAGTAGTCGCGCGAGGCCTCCTCCGGCCAGCAAAATGCCTCTCCGCTCGCCTGGCAGCCCCTGAGCGC
>DASPJU010000002.1:0-3292 GCA_035628475.1 Salinarimonas sp.
TCGAATTGCAGCGTCGATCTTCACGGCTGCGCCCCCGTAATCGTTTCGCGGCCAATCCGCCCCGAGTGAATCTCGTCCAGGAGCAGCTTCTTCCGGTGGACGATGTCGCGCTCCTGGCTGGCCAGATGGTTTACCGCGGCCCATGCCTCCTCGATCGTGCATTCCCGGAGGAGTTTATAACCCTCGAGTCGCGAGCCGTCGTCCCGCCTGATGCTGAAACTCAGGATCTGCGGGAAAGCCGCTCGCGCGGCCGCCCGCACCCGCCGCTTGTTGTTGTCCGTCGGCTTGCGGGCCATTCGGGTGCAGATCTCCGCCGCAGTTAGCATCCCGAAACGCGTTAGGACCATGGTCAGGCGTGCGACGTCGTTCTTGCTGGCGATCGCGGCTTGCTCCGGCGGGACGTCGAAGTTGATGGCGGTCTGACCTTCGCAGTCCCGGCGCATGGCTAGAAGGGGTTGGGGTCCGACGGCGCGGCCGCCCGAGTGCCGGCCAAATCTTGGCCGGCCGCGGCTTGGCCAGAGACGCGCTTGACGACGTCGGCATGCTCGCCGGCCGGCTGCTTTTTCGCCTTCGCGCGAGCGCGGCTCGCGTAGGTGACGAATCGCTTCTGGATCGCCGCCGGGTCGAACTTCTCGAGGGGCTCCCCCTGGGCCGTGGCCGCGCCGGCAAACCGATTGTTGACCAGCTTCCGGCCGCCGCGGCCGTACGCCTTCCGCTGGTACCAATCGGCCTGCCGGGCGCGGTTGTAGGCCCGATAGTCTTCGACGCAGTTCAGCCAGGCGGCCGCCTTCTGCAGGTCGTCCGGGTGCGCGACGTGATCGAGATAGCAAAAGAGGGCGGTGGTTTCGTCGCGACCCCAGTCCGGATGGCTGGTGGTGATCTGCAGTCCGCGAACTTCCTTCATGACGAAGAGGACCACGTCGCGCCGGCGCAGCTCGTCGCCAGGGCGCCATTTCTTCACGGCGCAGGCCGCCGGCCAGAGCTCAGCGTGGTAGTGGGTCCTTTCGCCGGGGGACATCATTGGAGGGGGAGCGACGATTGGGCCTCGAGCGTGGTGGCCGCCGTCGTCGCGCTGCGCGCAACGACCTCCGCCCTTGCGAGGGTCTGACGAAGGCTTTCGTAGTTTCCCTTGCTCAATTCCACGACGGCCCCGTCCAGGAGTTCCCGGAGCTGTGCCAGACGCTGCGTGCACGAGAGGTAGGCGACGCGGAGCGGGAGGGACTTTTCGGTATCGTCGCTCATGCGATGACCTCCCCCGCCGGGGCCAGATCGCGGCGCCAGCGGCGAGCTTTCACGCGCAGCCTGGCGGCGTGCCAGCGGAGTTGGGCCGCTCCGGGGACTGAGGAGCCCCTTCGCGAAGCCGCCCATTCCGCTCGTTGAGCGCGGAGTTCTGCGCGAGCGGCGTCGACAAGCGGGTCGCCGTGATTTTCGCAGCCAGGCGCGGGAAGCCATTCCCAGCAGGCGTGGCAAAGGTCGGCATCGACGAGCCGGTAGCACGTCTCGAAAGGCACGTAAGGGTCGCGGTAGCACGCATGGCAAAAACCCGGCTCGCCCTCGATGCAGCCGCAAATCCTGCAGGGAACTGGCACGGCGTCGCTCATTTGCCGTACGCCAGTTTGGCGGCCGCCCAGGCCGCATTCAGGACCGCCATCTTCTCGTTGGATCCGCCGTTATCGGGATGACACCGGCGGGCCTCGTTGCGGTACGCCTCCTGTGCCTGGTCAAAGGACGCCGTCCGCTCGATCCGGAGTACGGACCACCACTCCTCGGGATTCGTTCCCGCAGGCCCCATCAGCGCCTGGTACCCGGCGAACACGCGCTCGATCGAACCGACGCCCCACCGCTCCTGGGCTCGCATGTTCTCGATGTGCTTCGCCAAGGCCCAGAGGTTATCCTCCGGGCAGTCCCACTTATCGCAAGGAAGCGCGTACGGTTTGCCCTTCAGATTGAAATAAACGCAGACGCCGCGGTCTTTGGGTGAGCTCGCGCCCAGGGTTACGTTCGAGGAGATCACCATCCCCGTCGCCTTCAGCAAATCCAACTGCCGCTTAAGCTCTTCGACGGCGGCGTGGACTGAGCGATCGCCGAACTTCGACCGCTGGGGAAACTGTGTCCGAGGCCAGCCCGCGGGCCACTGCAGAGGGTATGCGTTCGCAGTGCTCATGTTAGGCGGCGGGCTTCAGGACGGGCACGATCTCGAAGTCGTCCGGGTTGACGAGAACCTTGAGCTCGGGGTGCTTCTCCACGAGCCACTCGCCGATGTGGCTTGAATAGACCGTGTGCGCGAAGCGCTTCGAGCGGTTGACCGCGCGGCACGCCTGCCGGCGAGTGGCGAACATTCGGGCGAAAGGCGACGGGACCAGGATCTGGAATCTGCCGTAGGTCGCGAGGATGCAGCTCTTGCCGCCTTTGATCACGATGTAGTGCAAGACATCGGAGCGCTTGATGCGCGGGGTTTTTGTGACGGTGTCCATGGTGCGAAAATCAGGGGCCGCAGCGGCGGATAATATCCTCGGCGGCGCGGTTGTAGCTCTGCGCCTCGCCGGCGTTCTCGGGTGCCAACGACGCGAAGCGGACGCCGTTGACCACGACGATCGCCGGGCGGCTCTCCCCGGAGTACCTGGGCGACCGAGGGTCCCCCCCGGTCTGGCGTTGAAGCGTGCAGATGGCTCGTTGGACGATTTCGGAGGTCATGGTTGGTAGGGGTCGAATTCCGGCCAGTCATCATCCTCGTCTCCCGGCCGGTCGTTCTCGTCGGCCTCGGCCTGGCAATGCTCGCACATCCCGTTCCGCTCGAAGACGTCTTCGCCGGCAACAAAGGTGCCGCAGGCTACACAGTAGCCGTACTCCCGCGCGTGTGTCGGGCAGTACCAATCGGCCAAATCGGTGCCATCGTCCGCGTATCGACCCTCGGCCGGGATATGGCATGGGATGCCCGCCTCACTGCAGCCGGGCACGAGGCAGGGGCGTTCTTCTGCACGTCTGCAGGCGAATCCGCTCATTTGCGACCCCTCCGGTAGAGGTTCTCGACGTCGCTGGCGTATTCGTACGCGCGCACGGGCGCCTGCCCGCGCGTGTAGCCCCCGACGCCGGCGTTCCAGGCGGCCGCCAGGTTAAAAGGCATGGGAGCCACCCCGCGGCGCTCGAGCTCGCCCTGGAGCCAGCGTAGGTGCCTCAACGCGCATTCCCGCGCGGCCTTCTCCTGGCGCGCGTGGGTGAAGGGCCGGCCCTCCATGTGCTGGACCCAGACAGCCTCGCGGATCTGCCAGGGCCCGCGCTCGCCGGCGCCGCC
>DASPJU010000003.1:0-2265 GCA_035628475.1 Salinarimonas sp.
ATGTAGAGCGCGGGCAGCAGGATCGCGTAGGCGAGGAAGAACACCGCGAAGAGGCCGCCGCCGCCCAGGATCAGCCAGGTCTCGTTGCCGTCCCAGATCGGCGCCACGGAGAGCATCATCCGGTCGCGCCAGTTCTCCGACTTGGCGGCCGTGAACAGGATGCCGACCCCGAGATCGAAGCCGTCCGCCACCACGTACATGGCGACGGCGAGGGCGAGGAGCGCCGCCCAGACGAGGGGCAGCCACAGGGCCGGCCCCTCGAGCCCGGGGGCGTAGGTCGCGAGGAAGGTCTCGATCATGGGAGGCCTCCTATTCGGCGGGTTGCGGCGGCGCCTTGCGGCCGGGAGAGCCCTCGAGGCTCTCGTCGGGGAGCGAGAAGGGGCGCTTGGGCTTCTTGTCGACGCGGTTGCCGTCGACGAAGTCGCCCCCGCGGACCGCCTCCTCGAGGGGCTCGGGCCCCTTCCTGAGGAGCTTGGCCAGGTAGTAGCTGCCGAAGCCGAACACGATCGCATAGACCACCACGAAGGCGATCAGCGAGGTCGTCACGGCCCCCGCCGTCACGGGGGAGACCGCGTCGGCGGTCTTGAGGTACCCGTAGACCACGTAGGGCTGGCGGCCGATCTCGGCCGTGAACCAGCCGAAGATCACGGCGCCGAAGCCCGACGGCGTCATCACCATGGCGGCGCGCAGGAACCACCGGTTCTCGTAGAGCGTCCCGCGCCAGCGCAGGTACAGGCTCCAGAAGGCGAGCCCCAGCATCGCGAAGCCGATGCCCACCATGATCCGGAAGGAGAAGAACACGGGCCAGACCGGCGGGCGTTCGCTGCGGGGGACGTCCTTGAGGCCCGGCACGACGCCGTCATAGGCGTGGGTGAGGATCCAGGAGCCGATCTTCGGGATCGCGATCTCGTAATGGTTCATCTCGCGCTCCTCGTCGGGAATCGCGAAGAGGCGCAGGGGCATGTTCCCCTGGCGCTCCCAGTTGCCCTCCATGGCGGCGAGCTTGGTGGGCTGGTACTTGAGGACGCCCAGGCCGTGCAGGTCGCCCAGGAGGATCTGGATGGGCACGAAGATCGCGGCGAACCACATCGCCATGGACAGGGACACCCGCGCGCCGGCGACCTTGGCCGGGGGCTCCTCGCGCTGGCGCAGGATCATCCAGGCCGACATCCCCCCCACCGCGAAGGCGGTGGTGAGGTAGCAGCCCATCACCATGTGGGCGTAGCGGTAGGGGAAGGAGGGGTTGAAGATGATCTCGGTCCAGCTCTCCGGGATCGCGACGCCGTTCTCGATCCGGAAGCCTGCGGGCGTCTGCATCCAGGAATTGGCCGACAGGATCCAAAACGCCGACATCAGCGTGCCGAGCGCCACCATGCAGGTGGCGAAGAAGTGCAGGCGGTTGCCCACCCGCTCCCAGCCGAACAGCATGATGCCGAGGAAGGCCGCCTCCAGGAAGAAGGCCGTGATGACCTCGTACTGGATCAGCGGCCCCAGGATGTTGCCCGTGAACTCGGAAAAGCGCGACCAGTTCGTGCCGAACTGGAAGCTCATCACGATGCCCGAGACCACCCCCAGCCCGAAGGAGACCGCGAAGATCTTCACCCAGAACTTGAAGAGCTGCTTGTAGAGGACGTTGCCGGTCGTGAGGTAGCGGAACTCCAGCGCCGCGAGCCAGCTCGCCAGCCCGATCGTGAAGGCCGGGAAGATGATGTGGAACGCGACCGTGAAGGCGAACTGGATTCGCGAGAGCAGCAGCGCGTCGAACTCCATCGCGGTCCCCTTCCGGCTGTCGAGCGTGACGCAAACGCGAGCACCACCCGCTCGTTCCCGCCTGCGACGGTCCGCCCTGCGGCGGGCCGCCGCCTCATCTCGCGATGTCGCGGCCCGCCTGGTGGACCGTGCGACGCCTCAGGCCCGCGCGCGTTCCGCCGGGCGCTCGGCCCGCCAGGGCGCCTGCATGGACGGGTGCCCGGTGGAGGCGCGCGCCAGCGCCTCGAACTCCACCGCGTCGTGGCTGCAGAAGATGCGCACGCCCGCGCCGGGGCTGTTGGCGAGCGCGCGCAGCCGTGCCTGGTTGGTGAGCCGGGCCGGGCGGTCAACCTCCATCATGGTCTGGTAGAAGCGCAGGCCCGGGGTGCAGCGGGGCGGGTCGTTCATTTCCTTGCGGAAGAAATAGGCGTCGCCCGCGTTGAGGAGCCATCCCTCGCCCTGGCGCAGCGCGACGCCCGCATGGCCCCGGGTGTGGCCGGGGAGCGGGATCACGAG
>DASPJU010000004.1:0-2777 GCA_035628475.1 Salinarimonas sp.
TGCCGACGAGCCCGACGACACAGCGGTCCTCGGACTTCCGTTTCCAGCAGGAGATCCGTGGCGCCGAGGTTCAGGCTACGGGGCAGCGCGAGCTCTGGGGATGGGGGCACCTCGTCACTTACGGCATCTCGGGCGACGTCACCTCGACCTCGCGCCCGCGCGACCGCACTGAGACCACGCTCGCGAACGGGGCGGTGACCCGGGTGATCTCCTCCGAAGTCTACCCAAACAAGAACTTCCCCGACACCAACACGACCCAAGCCTCGGCCTATATCCAGGACATCGCGACCTATGGGCGGCTGCGAGTCATCCCCGCGATCCGCTTCGATCACTACCGTCTCGACCCCAATCCGGACCAGGCCTTCGCCAACTCGAACATCCGGAACTTCACGATTGAGGCCCAGCGTCATACGGCCGTGTCGCCCAAGCTCGGCGTCACCTACGATCTCACGGATGAGATGCGCGTCTTCGGCCAGTACGCCCGGGGCTTCAGGGCGCCGCCCTACGACAACGCCAATTTCGGCTTCTCCAACCCGGTCTTCCGTTACGAGATCCTGCCGAACGGCGATCTCCAACCCGAGACGAGCGACAGCTTCGAGGCGGGCCTGCGTGGGCGCTTCGCGGACGGATCGAGCTTCCAGGTCTCGGGCTTCTATAATCTCTACCGCGACTTCCTGGAGACGAAGGTCGTCGGCACCACGCCACAGGGTCTGACCCAGTTCCAGTACCAGAACCTCGCCCGGGTTCGCATCTACGGGGTCGAGGCGCGCGGCGACTGGCACTTTGCGCAAGGCTGGGCGCTGTTCGGCTCGCTTGCCCTCGCGCGTGGCCAGGATCAGGAGACGGGCCTTCCGATTGACAGCGTCGACCCGCTCACCGGGATCGCAGGATTGCGCTACCAGAGCGTGGCGGGTTGGGGCGGCGAAGTCCGGGTGCGGGCGGTCGCCGGCAAGGACCGGGTAAGCGACGCGAGCTTCGTTCGCACGGACGCCTTCGCGACCTTCGACGCGCTCCTGTTCTATGAAGTGTCGTCCAACCTCTCGGTCAACCTTGGGGTCTTCAACATCGCGGACCGGCGCTACTTCAACCCGCAAGACGTGGTGGGCGTCCAGGCCGCGAACCCGAACCTTGAGCTTTTCCGCGCGACGGGTCGCACCGTGGCCATGAACGCCACGGTGCGGTGGTGAGATCGTGGCGGCGGACCTGCTCATGCTTGCGGCGCCCGATCCGGCTGGGCGCCTCGTGCGTCCCTCTTCCCGGCACGCGGGCGTCGGCCAGGCGCTCGTCGTGTCGGTCGGGCTGCATGCTAGCGCGGTGGCCGCGGCGTGGTTCTGGCTGTCCGCCGCGCCCCTATCTCCACCCCAGGGCGGCACGCCCGCCATCGAGGTCGAGATGATCGGGGCGGAGACGTTCGAGCGCATGATGAGCACGGCCGGGGCGGTAAGGGCGGAAGAGGCGCTCGCGCGGTTGGAATTGCCGCCTGGGCTTGAGCCCGTCACCGCCGTGGAGCCGGCCCCGGTGCCGGAGTTCCACGTCGCCCCGCAACCCGAGATCACGGTGGTGGTCGAGGTCCCGGAGCCCTCAGTCCCGCTTCCTGCGCCCGCTGAGATCGCGCTCGCTGTCGAGCGCCCTACCCCTGAGGTCGCGCCACCGCCCTCTGTCGAAAGGCTCGCCGGCCTCGAACCGCCGCGCCCCACGCCTACCTCTGCTCCGGCACCCAAGCCTTCGCCGGACCGGCGTGCCGCCAGGGTGCCGGTCGCCCCGCAGGGGCCGCGCACGGTCGAGAAGGCGGGACGGGACACGGCACGGGCCCGGAACGTCGCGCGCGGGAGGGGCACGGCCGGCGCTGGGGAGGACGTCGCGTCCTCGACCGCCAGCCTTCGTGGCGGCACCGCGCGTCCGGCGCCCCCGACCGAGGCGGGGGGCGCGGGCGCCGCCGCCTACCGCGCGCAGGTGCTGGCGCATCTGGCGCGTCACAAGCGTTACCCGGAGGCCGCCCGGCTGCTCGCCGCGCAGGGCAGCGTGCAGGTCGCCTTCGCGATCTCCCCTGACGGCGCCGTCGCCGCGGTGGCGCTCGCGGGCTCGTCCGGTCACCCGGTCCTCGACCAGGAGGCGCTCGCCATGGTCCGACGCGCCTCCCCCTTCCCCCGCCCGCCCGACGGGCCGGTCCGCTTCACGGCCCCGGTCCGCTACGACATGCGATAGAGGAGATCACCCATGTTCATCGCCATGAACCGCTTCCGCGTCTTCAAGGACGCCGCCGCCGAGTTCGAGCTCGTCTGGCTCAACCGCGAGAGCCGCCTGCACGAGCTCGACGGCTTTGTCGAGTTCCATATGCTGCGCGGACCCGAGCGCGAGGATCACGTCCTCTACTCGTCCCACACGGTCTGGTCGTCGCGGGCCGCCTTCGAGGCCTGGACGCGCTCCGAGCAGTTCCGTTCCTCGCATGCCCGCGCCCCGTCGAGCCGGCCCCTGACCCTCGGCCACCCCGAGTTCGAAGGCTTCGAGGTGATCCAGACCATCGGCCGCACGCACGCGGCGGCGGCGGAGTGAGCGCCATGGATCAAACAGTCGACGATCCGGTCACCGCGATCCGCACCGCTCTCGCCGAGAAGCCCGACGGCGTACTCGAGACGCTCGCCGAGCGACACGGCGTATCTCTACGAATGGTTCTCGACGCTCTGCCCGAGGGGCAGGCGACGGCGATCGACGGCGCCCGCTTCCCGGAGATCTGGGCCGAGCTCGGCACCTGGGGCACGGTCATGCTCATCGTGCAC
>DASPJU010000005.1:0-7236 GCA_035628475.1 Salinarimonas sp.
GGTCGGGCGGGTGCCTGCCCCTTCACGGGCGGCCGGGCTCGGCTCGGGCGCTGGCGGCGCCGACGCGCTCGAAGCCCCCGGGACGGCCGGCGTCGGCGGGTTCGCCTCGGGCGTGCGGGGGATGGAGCCGGTGACCGCATCGACGGCGGGTTCCGGCGACGCGATCGCGGGCTTGCCTCCCGCCCAATCGCCGGCCGCGACGCGCGCCATCTGGAGTAGCCCCGACACGGAGCCGGCGGCGCTCTGGACCGCTTGCGAGGTGCCCTGCTCGAGCTGACGCCATACGACCGACGTGGACGGGACCCATCCGGCCTGACGCGTGACCGTGACCCATCGCCCGACGTCGCAGGCGGCCGGGCCCTCGGCGCCCTCACCTGCCGTTCCGTCGGGCTTCACGAGCACGTAGAGCTCGCGGCGTTCGGTCTGCGGGAACGGCACTGCATAGGCGGCATCGAGCTTGTCGCTCGTCTTCGGGAGGATCTCGATCACCCGCCCAGGGCGGCTGCCGCCGGCGCCCGTTCCGATCTCGACCTGGCTGCCGACGTGCAGGTTCTGGGCTTGCCGGTACGAGAAGATGGCAACCACGAAGCTCCTGTCGCAATCCACCAGCGCCGCGAGGCTGTCCCCCGCGCTGACGTTCCGGCCGATCCCGGCTCCGACATTGAAGATGACGCCATCGCCCGGCGCCGTGACCTCGGTTCGCGAAAGGGTCGCCAGACGCTTGTTCTCCCGCTCCAGAAGGCGCTGCTGCTCGGCGATCGACACGTTCAGCTCCGCCTCCTCGATGCCGAGGCGATGGGCGTCATGCTGGATCGCGAGCCGTCGCTGCGACAGCTCGGCCAGTCCGGTCAGCTCGTCACCGGCGTAGACGCCCCTCGAGAGGTGCTCGCTCTGCGCCAGCTTCTGCCCCAGCTTCGCTTGGGCCGCCTCCCCCTCATGATGAGCGGCGGCATGGGCCTGGCTGGTCGACCGGACCATCATGGGCGACGCGATGTTTCGCGCCACCAGCTCGGTCTGGCGATCCAGGAGCGCCTTCTTCTCGGCGGCGGACGCTTGGGCGGAGGCGATCCTGGACCTGAGCTCGTCCGCCTGGCCGCGGAAGGCTTGGGCCATGGCCGCCGATTGCTGTTGGAGGGTTCTGTCGAGGGTCGCGAGATAGGTGAGGTTCGCCGCGAGCTTGCGCGTCGTGGACTGTGATCGCTCCCGCAGGTCCGTGATGCGGCTGTCGAGCTGGATCGCGCTCGCCCGATCGATGCGGGGATTGCCGATGCGAGCGACGAGGTCTCCATTCCTGATCCGCTCGCCGGCCCTGACCGGGATCGCCTCGACGTCGCCGGGGATCGGCGCGGTGAGCAGGGTGACGGGGGCATTGACGACGGCCCGGTCCGACTGGTCCGCCACGAGCGGCGGAACCACGGAGGTCCCGATCAGAAGGGCGAGCACCGAGGCGACCCCCAAACTCGACAGGCGCACGATCGTGCGGTGGCGATGGGCAGGCCTCGGGGATGCGCTGGCTTGGAAGGTCATGGGGCCGTTCTCGTTGGAGCGTCGGGCGCCGCTGCGTGAGGCGACGTTCGGTGAGGCACTGGCAGACCGATCCGTCGTCAATGCTGCAGTGCGATATTCGATCCCGCGCTTCGTGTTTTTAAATCTAGAAATATCGCAAAGGCCCTTCCTCGGCGCATGAGCACGTTCATGATCCATTCATATAAAGCACATCGCTCCGGATGAATGGTTATCTGCTGGGCTTTATGCCTACAACATCACCAAAACACTCCCGAACTCCCCGTCCATGGCTCAGCTTGTTGGGTGATGTATTGCATTTTGCAGAGGCACGTCACGAGACCAACTCCCGAGGGTTCCCTGGGCCGGCTATGGTGTGTGGAGCGGTGCCGCCCCGCAAGGATACGCCGAGGCCTGCCCTTCATGCCCGAGCGGCGGAGAGGGCGATCCTGGGGAGGGCGGTTGCCGGCACGCAGCGCTGGATCGGCGGTCTGCTGCGGACGGTCGAGGATGGGCTCCGTGATCCGGCCATGAAGGCAAGCGGGCTCGGAGATTGGCTGACACTCTGGAAGCGGACGTTCCGCCGCGCGCCCAAGCCGGTCGCTGAGGCTGGTCAGGGAACCCCCGGTAAGCGGACGTCCTAAGTGCCATGCGGAAGGTCGGGATCGCGCCAGGCCTGGGATCGTGTCGCGGGCAAGCGGTAACCAGCTGGGAAGCGTTGCACGGCGAGGAACTTTGGCGGCGAAGGTCAGTTGTTTTCGCTGCACCTGCAAGGCCGGCGCTGGCCCAGGCTGACCCGTCGTGTCCCTGGTCCTCCGTTCGCGATCCCAGATCCCGTGGCTGGAATGGACAGCGCTGACGCACTACGTATTCGCCGGGCTCGAAGCTGGGGCGGAGTTCAGAACCCGCGAGCGGAGCGGCTCAATGCGGAAGCCCTTACGACGGCGGCCCCTCCTTCGTTGGTTGGTTCGGCACGGCATGCTCCTGCCCTGGTCGCCGGCACACCCGAAACAGCGGATCGGACGTAATGCGGCACGGAGGTGAGGAGAACCTTGACCGCAGGCCTGGCCCATCGCCCGGGGGAGAGCCGAGGTCCGATGAGCCTTCGGCGAGAGTGATCCTGGCGAGCGCGACCGGGTACGCCATCCTGACCATCGATGCCCAGGGCCAAATCACCTCCTGGAACGAGGGCGCACGGCTCATGCTTGGCTGGGATCGCAGCGAGGTGATGGGACAGCACACCCGGGCGATCTTCACCCCGGAGGACAGGACCTCAGGCGAGCCCGAGAAGGAGATGCACGCCGCTGCCGAGCGAGGCAGCGCCGAGAACGAGCGTTGGCATGTGCGCAAGGACGGCTCGCGGTTCTTCGCAATCGGGCTCCTCATGCCGCTCCGGGATCGCTCCGGCGGGTTCGTCAAGGTCATGCGGGACCGAACAGAGCAGCTCCACGTCGAGCGGAACCAACTGCGCCGGCTGGAACAGATGAAGGCCCTGGCCAACGCCGCACGAACTATCGTGACCGCGTCCGACCTCGGCGCAAGGCTCGATGCGATCACCGTGGCGGCTCGCACCATGATTGGCGCCCATCGGGCGATCTGCACCGCGACCGGTGGACCAGGCCGGTCCCAGACCGCGAGTGCAACCTCGTTGTCTGACGAATACACGCGGGCCCATGCTCACGGCGCTGTGCCCGGCTTTCCCGACGTCGAGGCGCAGGTGTTCGATGACAACAGGACAGTCCGGCTGAGCCGGGCCGATCTGCAAGCGAACCCCCGCTCGCGCTCGCTCGCGACGCCTTCGGGGGACCACCCGCTGATCGTCAATTGGCTTGCTGCGCCCCTCGTCGGGCGCGACGGGCGCAATCTTGGTCTCATCCAGCTCTCGAACAAGGACGACGGCTCCGACTTCGATGAGGCTGACGAGGCCATGCTCGTGCATCTCGCTCAGCTCGCCGCGTCGGCTGTCGAGCAAAGCCTGGCCGAGCGGGCCATCGCAAGTCGCGAGGCGCATCTGTCCGCCATCTTCGATCAGTCCGCGGCCGGGCTGGCCGAGGTTGACGCGACCGGGCGCTTCGTTCGGGTGAACGACCGCTACTGCCAGATCGTCGGTCGCTCCCGCGGGGAACTGCTGTCCTTGCGCATGCAGGACATCACCCACCCTGAGGACCTGCCCGGGAATCTACCGCTGTTCTACCGAGCGACGGAGGGCGGCCAGGCGTTCGAGATCGAAAAGCGATATCTCCGGCCTGACGGTTCGAGCGTCTGGGTTCTCAACAGCGTCGCGACGGTGCGTGACGGCGAGGGACGCCCGGCCTCGACCCTGTGCGTGACGGTCGACGTGACCGCACAGCGCACGGCGGAGGCGGCGCTGCGGGAAAGCGAGGAGCGCCTCCGCTTCCTGGATCGGCTCACGGCGTCCACACAGGGACTGACCGATCCGACCCGCATCATGGCCATGACGGCCGAGTTGCTCGGCCGGCACCTTGGCGTTGCCGTATGCGCCTACGCCGACATGGAGCCGGACGAGGACGGCTTCACGATCCGGGGCGACTGGACGGCGCCCGGCTTCCCTAGCATCGTCGGCGCCTATCGCCTGCAGGCGTTTGGCGTCACCGCGGCGGAACGCCTCCGCTCCGGTCGCCCACTCATCACGCGCGACACCCTCGCGGAACTCGGGGCGGAGCAGGCCGAGCTGTTCCTGCGGCTCGGGTTGAGAGCAACGGTGTGCATGCCCCTGGTGAAGGGTGGGCGGCTCACCGCCTTGATGGCGGTGCACAGCGCCAGTCCGCGGGACTGGTCGGACGAGGCTCTCGCCCTGGTCGCGGAGACCACCGAGCGATCCTGGGCGCATATCGAGCGCGTCCGCTCCCAGGCGGCTCTACAGGAGAGCGAGGCGCGCTTTCGTTCGGCGGTCGATGCTGTCCAGGGCGTGCTGTGGACCAACAACGCCGAAGGCAAGATGGTGGGGGAGCAGCCAGGTTGGGCGGCCCTCACCGGGCAGACCTTCGAGGAGTACCAGGGTTACGGCTGGGCGGACGCCGTTCACCCGGAGGACGCGCAGGCGACCGTCGAGAGCTGGAACGAGGCCGTCCGGGAGCGGAAGACCTACGTATTCGAGCACCGGGTGCGCCGCCACGATGGTCAGTGGCGGCTCTTCTCGATCCGGGCCATCCCGACCCTCGATGCCGATGGGAATATCCGGGAATGGGTCGGCGTCCACTCGGACGTCACCGAGCAAAGGGCGGCCCGGGATGCGCTCGCTCGCGAGACCGAGCGCCTTCAGATCCTGAACCGGGTGGGCGCTCGCCTCGCGTCGGAGCTGGATCTTGGTAAGCTGGTTCAGGAGGCCGTCGACGCAGCCGTGGCCCTCACCGGCGCCCAGTTCGGCGCGTTCTTCTACAACGTCGAGGATGAGCGCAACGAACGCTACATGCTCTACGCCCTCTCGGGGGTCCCACGCGAGGCGTTCTCGAAGTTTCCCATGCCCCGCAACACCGCGGTGTTCAGTCCGACCTTCTCGGGCGAGGGCGTCGTGCGCTCCGACGACATCACCAAGGATCCGCGCTACGGCAAGCACGACACCTACCACGGCATGCCGGCGGGGCACCTGCCGGTCACGAGCTACCTCGCCGTGCCGGTCATCTCCCGTTCGGGCGAGGTGCTGGGCGGTCTCTTCTTCGGGCATGAGCGGCCCGCCGTGTTCACGGAGGAACATGAGCAGCTCCTGAGCGGCATCGCCGGTCAGGCGGCCAGCGCCATCGACAATGCCCGCCTTTTCCAGGCGTCCCAGCGCGAGATCGCGGAAAGAAGGCGTGCCGAGGCGGCGCTCAAGACCCTCAACGAGACGCTCGAGGCCCGGGTCGTGCAGGAGGTGATCGAACGGTCCAAGACCGAGGAGGCGCTGCGCCAGGCGCAGAAGATGGAGGCCATCGGGCAGCTCACGGGGGGCGTCGCCCACGACTTCAACAACCTGCTGACGATCATCCGCTCGTCGACCGACCTGCTGCGCCGGCCCGGTCTGCCGGAGGAGCGGCGGCGCCGCTACGTGGACGCCATCGCGGACACTGTCGACCGCGCCTCGAAGCTCACGGGCCAGCTCCTCGCCTTCGCGCGCCGTCAGGCGCTCAAGCCGGAGGTGTTCGACGTTCCCGAGCGGATCCGGGCGGTCACCGACATGCTGCGCACCATCGTGGGCGGGCGCATCCACATCGTCACCGACATCGCCTGCGAGCGGTGCCTCGTCGAGGCCGACGTGACGCAGTTCGAGACGGCGCTCGTCAACATGGCCGTGAACGCTCGCGACGCGATGGACGGCGAGGGCACGCTCACGATGCGGGTCGAGCCACTGACCGAAATGCCCGCCCTGCGCGGCCATGCCGGCGGATCCGGCCGCTTCGTCGCGGTGTCACTCTCTGACACGGGCCACGGGATCCCGCCCGACGCCGTGGAGAAGATCTTCGAGCCATTCTTCACGACGAAGGAGGTAGGCAAGGGTACGGGCCTTGGCCTATCCCAGGTGTTCGGCTTTGCCAAGCAGTCCGGTGGCGACGTGGGCGTCCGGAGCCAGGTCGGCCAGGGCACGACCTTCATCCTCTACCTCCCACGAACCGACCAGGACGCGGAGGTTGATGAAGCTAACCACGCTGAGCACGCTAACGCCGTCGAGGGACGAGGGCGGCGGGTGCTCGTCGTCGAAGACAACGTCGACGTAGGCACGTTCTCGACCCAGATCCTGCAGGATCTCGGATATGAGACGACTTGGGCGTCGAACGCCAGCGAGGCACTCAGCCACCTGGAGCAGGGGCACGCCGTCGACGTGGTGTTCTCGGACGTGGTCATGCCCGGAATGAGCGGCATCGAGCTCGGGGAGGAGATCCGCCGCCGCTTCCCGGGCCTGCCGGTGGTGCTGACCTCCGGCTACAGCCACGTGCTCGCGGCGGAGGGCCGGCACGGCTTCGAGCTCCTGCACAAGCCCTACGCGGTCGAGGAACTCTCGCGGGTCTTGAGGCGGGTGGCACGTGGAGCACGCGGCGGTGACGGGTCATAGCTCCAGCGGGAAGCCGGTCCGCTCTCGGCCACTCGCATCGTCGGTCGAGTTCCCGTCGTCCGACATCTCTCGTCGGCATCGATATTCGCCGGCCGCTTCGCGCCGATGTTCCCATCGACCTGGTCGAGAAGGACTTCGCCTATGTCGAGGCCGCCGCGCACGTCGCGGGCACTGCCGTGCGGATAGCGGCCGCAGCCCGCGAAGCCATGCGCCACGCCATCGCGGCGGGGTATAGGGGGAAACCTTGCGGGTATCGTCCGCCTCTACGACGGTTGGGCCACCACTCGCCACGCGAGTTCATCGGCCGATCAGCCGACGCGATCGGCTCGAGGCGCGGCACCAACGATGCGCGCCCGCTTCGCCCCGCACGAAAAGCTTCGCTCAGAAACCCTCAAGGCTCCACCCGTCTGGCGCAGCCGCGGCGTCAGGCCGTGATCTCGATCTCGTTCCCGTCCGGATCGGCGATGACAGCTTCGTAGTAGCCATCGCCGGTCGTGCGGGGCTCGGAGAGGATGGCGCAGCCCTCGACCCGCAGGCGCCTCACGATCTCGTCGACCTGCTCGCGCGAGCCGACCGAGAGCGCGAGATGAGCGTAACCCAAGGCCCGCTCCGACCGGGATTCGTTGATGCCGTCCAGCGTCATCAACTCCAGGCGGGCGCCGGAGGCGAAGGTGAGGAAGTAGGAC
>DASPJU010000006.1:0-10301 GCA_035628475.1 Salinarimonas sp.
AAGACGAACGGCGCCCAGGCGGGGCTCTCGCCCCGGTGCAGGCTCTGCGCCAGGAACTGCAGCTGCGGATAGAAATGCGCCTTGGCGTCCCAGGGGATCGTGACCGCGCCCGACAGCCAGGGCCAGGCCAGCACGAGCCAGCCGAGGCAGACCAGGAGGGCGACCGCGCGGGTCGGACGGGCCGTCATTCCGCGGCCGCCGGGGCGGCGAACCCCCGGCCGGCGACAGGCCGAACCTGGCGGTCGCGCCCCGTCGCGGGCCCCGGACGGGCAGGGCAGGTCATCACCCAGCCGCCGCCTCGATGGCGTCCATGTCCTCGTCCGACAGGCCGAAATGGTGCCCGATCTCGTGGACCAGGACATGGGTCACGACCGCGCCCAGGGTCTCGTCGTGCTCGGCCCAATAGTCGAGGATCGGGCGGCGATAGAGCCAGACCATGTTGGGCATCTGCCCCGTGACGGCGCCCGGCGCGCCCTGCGCGAGCCCGACGCCGCGAAACAGCCCCAGCAGGTCGAAGGGGCTCTCGAACCCCATCTCGTCGAGGGTCTCGTCGTCGGGAAAATCAACCACGTGGATCACGACCCCCTCGCACAGGCGCCGGAAGTCGGCGGGCAGCCCTGTAAAGGCCTCGTCGGCGAGGCGCTCCATGTCCGCGAGCGAGGGAGCCTTGAGGGCCGAGGGGTCCATCACCACCACCGCAACTGCACGCCGAGCCAATAGGCGAGCGCCACGACGCCGATCAGCGACAGGCCCCGGCCGATGCGCCGGCCCCAGACCTCGATCGCGTCCGTCTCGCCGCCCTCCCCCTGGCCCACGGCGTCGCGGCCTGTGAAATGGTCGCCCACGCGCCGTGCGTTGCGGGCGAGCGAGGACGTGCCGACCGTCTCGCTGTCGCGCGCGACCCGCCGCAGCGCCTCGTCGGATTCCCGCTTGCGATCCTCATCCCTCATCCGGGGCTCCCTCTCACGGGCGCGACCATGGAGCATGTCGCGGAGACGTGGCTCCCGTTCTCCGCGACATACGACCCGTCAACGATCTCGAGTCCGTCGGGCGGTTCCAAAGCCGTCCGGCGGACTCTAGCAGACGGGCGCGCCAGCGCGAGCCGGAACAGGGTCGCGATTCGCGCGTTGTCCTCCGACCCTTCAGTTCTAGAGGATGCGATGCGTCACCTGATCTTCGCCGGCTTGGCCGGCGTCCTCCTCCTGGGCGCGCAATCGGGCGCCCAGGCCCAGCAGTTCAAGACGCCCCTGCCCCCCGGCGTCTACGACACGTCCGGCGGCGATCCGGCGCTCGAGCGCGAGAAGCGCCGCCAGATGCGGGAGCAGGGAGGCGCGCGCGAGGAGCGACGCGAGCGGCGCGGCGAGGTGGACCGCTTCGATCGTCGCGGCGAGGTCGATCGCTTCGAGCGCCGCGGCGACTTCGACCGCGGGGAGCGCCGCGTCATCGTGCGCGAGCGCTACCGCGAGCCCACCGTCGTGGTGCGCCCGCCCCGCGCCCGCACGGTCTGCACCACCCGGGTCCGCGAGCGCGTCACCCCCGGCGGCGTGGTCATCCGGCGTCCCGTCGAGGTCTGCCGCCAGGTGATCGGCGCCGGCCCGCGCTTCTGAGCGGGCCCCCGCTCCACCATCGCGTTCGATCATGCGAGGCCGTGCCCACGACGTGGGCACGGCCTTTCGCGTCGTGGGGGCCCTTCAGCGCGCGATCTTGCCCTCGATCGCGTCCCAGACCGACACCGCGAGATCGGGCCCGCCGAGCCGCTTGATGGCGCGGATGCCGGTGGGCGAGGTGACGTTGATCTCGGTGAGGTTGCCGTCGATCACGTCGATGCCGACGAAGATCAGGCCCATGCGCTTGAGATGCGGCCCGATCGTCTCGCAGATCTCGCGCTCGCGCGGGGTGAGGTCCGTCGGCCGCGCCGCCCCGCCCCGCACCATGTTGGAGCGGATGTCGTTCTCGGCCGGCACCCGGTTGACCGCGCCCGCCGCCTCCCCGTCCACGAGGATGATGCGCTTGTCGCCCTCCGTGACCTGCGGCAGGAAGCGCTGGATCACCCAGGGCTCGCGGAACGTGGCCGAGAACAGGTCGAAGAGCGAGCCGAAATTGGGGTCGAGGCGCGTGACCTTGAACACCGCCGCGCCCCCGTTGCCGTAGAGCGGCTTCATCACGACGTCGCCGTGCTCGGCCCTGAACGCGTCGATCTCCCCCCGGTCGCGGGAGATCAGCGTCGGCGGCATGAGATGCGGGAACTCGGTGACGAACACCTTCTCGGGGGCGTTCCTCACATGGTGGGGATCGTTGACGACGAGCGTCTCCGGGTGGATCCGCTCGAGCAGGTGCGTCGTCGTGATATAGGCCATGTCGAAGGGCGGGTCCTGGCGCAGCAGCACCACGTCGACATCCGCGAGATCGACCGGCTCCGCCGCTCCGAGGGTGCAATGGTCGCCCTCGACGTCGCGCACCTCCAGGGGCTCGGCCCGGGTGACGATGCGCCCGTCGCGCATGGAGAGCCGGTCGGGGGTGTAATGCAGCAGGCGATGGCCGCGCGCCTGCGCCTCCAGGAGCAGGGCGAAGGTGGAATCTCCGGCGATTTTGATGCGCTGGATCGGGTCCATCTGGACCGCGACGGTGAGGGTCATGGGGAGGCTCCCGATTCGTCGGCCTAGCTTTGTCATCCTGGCGGGCGGAAGGCGAGGCCCGCCTGCCTCAACACTCCCATGCGGGGTGCCCCCCTTGTCGTTCCGGGCTCAGCCCTCCGGCCCGCCCCGGAACGACGGGCCGGGCGTCACGGCCTGAACCCCCGCAGCCGCTCCGGCAGCGGCTCCAGGTCCTCCGCCGCGACGTTCGCCACCGCGATGCGCAGATGGGTCTCCTGGTCGGCGCCGAAGAAGGTGCCGGGCAGGACCGAGACGCCCCGCTCCTCCGCGAGCGCCCGGGCCACGCGGGCGGCGGGCACCCCGGCATAGGGGTGGCGGACATAGGCGAAATAGGCGCCGATCGAATCGATGCGCCAGTCCGGCAGGGCGCCGAGCGCCGCCCGGAACGCGTCGGAGCGGCGGTTGATCTCGGCCCGGGTCGCCTCGCGCCAATCCGCCATGCCCCTGATCGCCCAGGCCATGGCGACCTGGCCCGCCCGGGGCGCGCAGATCTGGAGCGAGTCCATGATCTTGGCGAGCTGCGTCACGACGCCCGG
Source organism: Salinarimonas sp. (assembly GCA_035628475.1). Classification (GTDB taxonomy): domain Bacteria; phylum Pseudomonadota; class Alphaproteobacteria; order Rhizobiales; family Beijerinckiaceae; genus Salinarimonas_A. The sequence continues at coordinate 3,191 of DASPJU010000006.1, forward strand.
GTCCGCCACTAGCGCGCCCAGCCGATGGCCGGGGATCGCGTAGGCCTTGGAGAAGGAATAGAGCTGGATCACGCCCTCGCGCCAGGACGGGTCGGCGAGGAGGCCGTGGGCGCGGTTGACCCCGGCGGGGAGGAAGTCGCGATAGGTCTCGTCGATCACGAGCCAGATGGAGCGGCGCCGGCACATCGCCGCGAAGGCCTCGATCACGTGGGGCGGATAGACCGCGCCGGTGGGATTGTTGGGGGTGACGAGCACGAGCGCCCGGGTCGTGCCGTCGATCAGGGCCTCGGCCTCGTCCACGTCCGGCACGAAGCCGGCCCCCGCCCGGCAGGGCAGCGCCTTGATGGCGACGCCCAGCATGTCGAGGGTCATCTGGTGGTTGAAGTACCAGGGCGTCGGCAGGATCACCGAGTCGCCGGCCCGGGCCAGCATCATCATGGCGCCGACATAGGCCTGGTTGCAGCCCGAGGTGATGGAGACGTCCGCCGGCCGCACGTCGCCGCCGTAAGCCTCCGCCACATGGGCCGCGTAGGCCTCGCGCAGGGGCGGCTCGCCCTCGATGAAACCGTAGCGCGCGACCTCCGGGTCGGCCGCGGCCGCCGCGATGCGCTCCAGGAGCGCCTCGGGCGGGGCGGAGCCCGGCACGGCCTGCGAGAGCATGATGAGCGGGCCCAGCGACCCGTCATAGGCCCGCGCCCAGCCTTGAGCCTCGGGGACGGGCGGGCTCGCGAGGTCCTGGACCAGGGGATTGACGGCGAGGGTCATGCGCGGGCTCCGGCGGGTTCCGGCGCCAACGCCGGTTCCTCCTCCTTGATCCCGTCCCGGCCCACGATGAGGCAAAGCACCGCGACCGGCACGCCGACGAGGGCGGTGGCGACGAAGAAGGAGGGATAGCCGAAGGTGTCGACCATGAAGCCCGACAGGCCGCCGACGATCTTGCCCGGCAGGGCGTAGAGCGAGGACAGCAGCGCGTATTGGGTGGCCGCGAAGCCGGGCCCCGTGAGCCCCGACATATAGGCGATGAGCGCGGTTCCGGCGAAGCCGGAGGCGAAGTTGTCGACGCTGATGGCGAGCGTCAGCATCCCGATGTCGCGCCCGGCGAGCGCCAACAGCGAGAACATGGCGTTCGAGCCCGCGGCCGCGATGGCGCCGAAGGTGAGCGAGGGCACGAGCCCGATGCGGGCGAGCGCGAAGCCCCCCGCGAAGGCGCCCGCGATGCCGATCCAGACCCCGTAGATCTTCGAGACGTTGGCGATCTCGATGGGCGTGAAGCCCATGTCGATATAGAGCGGGTTCGCCATCACGCCGGCCACGAAGTCGGGCAGGCGGTAGAAGGCGACCAGCGGCAGGATCAGCGCCACCCGCCAGCCCTTGCGCATGATGAGGTCGCGGAAGGGCTCGACCACCGCGTGGGCGAAGTTGAAGCCCCGGGGCGCCGCGCCGCTCCCGGCGGCCCCGGGGGCCTCGCGCCGCTCGACGATGGGGGCGGCGAGCGTCGCGGCGATGCCGACGATCACCAGCGCCGCCATGGCGAGATAGGCCTCGCGCCAGCCCACGAGCTCGGCGATGTAGAGGGCGCCGGCGCCCGAGGCGATGAGGGAGAGGCGGTAGCCGAGCTGGTAGGCCGCCGCCATCATGCCCTGGCGCTCGGTCGGCGCCGCGTCGATGCGCCAGCCGTCCACCACCACGTCCTGCGTGGCGGAGGCGAAGGCCACGAACAGCGCGAAGACGGCCGTGAGCGTCACGCCCCGGGTGGGATCGCTGAAGGCGATGCCCGCAAGGCCCAGGGCCACGCCGATCTGCGCCACCGCCATCCAGGCGCGCCGGCGGCCCAGGAGCCGGGCCAGGACCGGGATGTCGACGGCGTCCACGATGGGCGCCCAGGCGAACTTGAAGGTATAGGCGAGCGCCACGTAGCTCAGGAGCCCGATCTCGGCCCGCGGGACGCCGGCGAGCCGCAGCCAGGCCGAGAGCGTGCCGAAGACGAGCAGGAAGGGCAGCCCCGAGGAGAAGCCGAAGGCGAGCATCAGGAGGACCCGGCGGTCCGACAGGACATCCCGGGCGGTGAGGCGGGGTTTGCTCATGAGGGCATGGGTCTCACCTTCGAGAGGGGAGCGCAAGAGGCGGCGGGCGCCCCCCGGCAGTCGTCACTCCGCCGCGGCGGCCCGGGCGCGGGCGGCCTCGTCGAGGGCGCGGCGGACCGCGCGGGCGAGCTCGGCCCGGTCGTAGGGCTTCGCGAGGATCGGCACGTCGACCTCGCCCGCCTCGCGCTCGCCCACGTGGCCGGAGGTGGCCAGCACCGGCAGGCCCGGGCGCAGGCGTCGCGCCTGCCGGGCGAGGTCCAGCCCGCTCATGCCGCCGGGCATGACCACGTCCGTGAAGAGCAGGTCGAGGGCGTCCGGCCCGGCCAGGATGTCGGCGGCCTCGGCGCCCGTGCGCGCCGCGACCACCCGGTAGCCGAGCTCCGCGAGGATGCTCTCGGCCATGGCCCGCACCTCCGCGTGATCCTCCACGAGAAGGATCGTCTCGTGCCCGCCATCCGCCAGCGGCGCGGCGGGGCGCTCGGCCTCGGGCCTGGCCTGCGTCTCGGCCGGGAGATAGAGGCGCACCCGCGTGCCGCGGTCGACCACGGAGTCGAGCCGCACCTGGCCGCCGGACTGGCGCACGAAGCCATAGACTTGGCTGAGCCCCAGGCCCGTGCCCTTGCCCACCTCCTTGGTGGTGAAGAACGGCTCGAAGACCCGTTCCAGCACCTCGGGCGGCATGCCCGCGCCCGTGTCGGTCACGATCACGACCACGTAGGGGCCGGGCTCCGCCTTGGCGACGTTGCCGGGGCCGAGATCGACCCGCTCGACCTCGACCGAGATCCGCCCGCCCGCCGGCATGGCGTCCCGGGCATTGACCACGAGGTTGAGGATCGCGGCCTCGAACTGAGGGGGATCGAGGCGGGCATAGGCGGGCGCGGCGGCCGGCACCACCGCGAGCTCCACGGCCTCGCCGGCCGCGCGCGCCATGAGGGGTTGGAAGTCGGCCAGCAGCGCGTTGACGTCGAGCACCTTGGGCTGGAGCGCCTGGCGCCGGGAGAAGGCGAGGAGCTGCTGCGTCAGCTTCGCCCCGCGCTGCGCCGCCTCCAGGGCGAGATCCGCGTAGCGGCGGGTCCGGTCCGGGTCTCCGGAGGCTCGCCGGATGCCCTCGACGCCGCCCACGATCACCGTGAGCAGGTTGTTGAAGTCGTGGGCGAGCCCTCCCGTGAGCTGGCCCACCGCCTCCATCTTCTGGGCCTGGCGCAGGATCGCCTCGCGCTCGCGGCGGGCCGTGACGTCGCGGGAATTGCCCACGAGCTGCACCACCCGGCCGCTCGCGTCCTTGAGCGGGACCAGGATGGTCTCGCGCGCCCGGCCGCCGTTGGGCCCGGGACGCACATAGTCGAACACCACGGGGCGCCCCTCGGCGACGCAGCGGTCGTAATGGGGGAGGTTCACCTGCAGCATCTCGGGCGGCAGGAAGGCGCGCAAGGACCGCCCGCGCATGGCCCCCTCGCTCGCCCCCGACAGCTTGGCCGTGGCCGGATTGCCCATCTGGTAGATGTAGTCGCCGTCCGGCGTCACCCGCACCACGAAGATCGATTCGGGCGAATGGTCGAGGATGGCCCGCAGCCGCGCCTCGCTCTGGCGCAGCTCGCCCGTGCGCCGGGCCACCGTATGGCGCAGGAGCCCCGTGACGATGAGCGCGCCCGCGAGCAGGAGGCCCGCCACCGAGACGCCGAGCACGAGCCAGCGCTGGCGCGCGGCCTGCGCGCGCCGCCGCTCGCCCTCCGGGTCGAAGACCGCGCGCTCGATGGGAATGGGGGTCGAGATCACGCCGGCCTGGAGCAGCTGGTCGCGCATGCGGGCCCAGCGCCCGGGATTGACGTGCCCGATCTGGACCACGGGATGCAGCGTGAGCTCGCCGACGCCGTCGGCCTGGAGCAGGTTGAAGGCGAGGGGGTCGGTCAGCGGGCGGGCGCGTGGCAGCTCGCGCGCGATGCGCTCCGCGACCTCGCGCTTGTGCTCGAGGGCGTAGTGCCAGCCCTTGAGCGAGGCGTCGCGGAAGCGGCGCACGAGGTCCGGGTCGCGCGCGGCTAGGCGCGCGTCGGCGATGAGCGTGTCGCCGTAGAAGACCACGCCGTAGTCGCTCGGACGCACCGAGCGCAGGTCCGCCACGCCGCGCTCGCGCGCCTCCCCGGGGACCGTGAGGCTGTAGCCGAAGAGCAGGTCGAACTCGCCGCCGAGAAAGGCGTCCCAAAGGCGCTCGGGGGCGACCTCCACGGCCTGGATGCGGGCCGGGTCCATGCCCTCGGCGACGAGCAGCGCGCGCAGCTCCACGTCGAGCAGCGAGGCGCCGCGCACCCGCCCGATGCGCAGCTTGAGCAGGTCGGCGGGGGTGCTGACCGCGACGGGAGGGCGGTACCAGCCCCGGGTGCCGCTGTGCTGGAAGATCGAGGCCACGATGGTGATCGGGGCTCCCTCCGCCATGGCGAGCAGGAGGCCCGCATTGCTGACGCCGAACTGCGCCCGACCGGCCGCGATCTCCGCCGGCGGGCTGCGCACGGGGACGCCGGGCGACAAAGCGGGGCGGATCTCCACCTCGATCCCCGCTTCGCGGTAATAGCTCTGCCAGAGCGCCGCGTAATAGCCCGCGAACTGGAACTGGTGGTCCCACTGAAGCTGGAGCACGACGCGATCGAGGGCGCGCGCGGGACCGATCAGGGCGAGCGCCAGCGCCAGCGCCGCGACGAGCCGCCCCGCCAGGCGCGACGCGCGCGCGCTCAGGCCGCGCATTGGCGGGCCCGTCGGCGGGAGGGCGGAAAGGCGGTCATCCGGCAGGCGCTTGCGAGCGATGGGGCCGTCACTATCGCCCGTCCGCCGCCCTTTGGGAAGCAGGCCTCAGGCGTCGCTCGCGTCGCAGGGGCGGAAGCGCAGCTCGCTCGCCTGCCGCGAGAGCGCCCCCGGCCGCAGGATGCAGGACGGGAAATGGGCGTGGTTCGGCCCGTCCGGGAAGCGCTGCGGCTCCAGGCACAGGCCGCCATGGATGCGATAGCGCGCGCCGCCCAAGCCCGGCACGGGGCTGTCGAGCAGGTGGCCGCCATAGAATTGCAGGCCGGGCTCGGTGGTCCATAGCTCCATGGCGAGGCCGCTGCGGCGCGACAGGAGGGTCGCGGCCCGGGCCAGCGCCCCGCCGCCGGCGCGCAGGACGAAGTTGTGGTCGTAGCGCTCCCGGCATTGCAGGAGGCCCGGCGCGCCGATGGGCCTCAAGGCCCGGAAGTCGAGGGCCGTGCCGGCCACGGGGGCGATCGCGCCGGTCGGGATGAGATCTGATCCCACGGCCGTGACGTGGTCGGCCTCGAGGCGCAGGTGGTGGCTGCAGATGTCGGGGCCGCCGTCGAGGTTGAAGTAGGAATGGCTCGTCAGGTTGACGGGGGTCGCCCGGTCGCAGGTCGCATCGAGCGTGATGGCGAGCGTGGCGGGATCGGCGACCCGGTAGGTGCAGGTCGCGACGAGGCGGCCCGGATAGCCCATGTCGCCGTCCTCCGAGACGAGGCCCAGCACCGCGGAGCGCGCGTCGTGGTGCAGGAGCGTCCAGACCCGCTGGCCGAAGCCCGCAGGCCCGCCATGGAGCTGGTGGGCGCCCTCGTTGGGGGTCAGGCGGACCGTCTCGCCGTCGAGGGCGAAGGTCGCGCCGCCGATGCGGTTGGCGTGGCGCCCGACGATGGCGCCGAAATAGGGCGAGTGGGCGACGTAGTGCTCCAGCGCCTCGTAGCCGAGCACCACCCGCTGGGGCCCGCCGGGGCTCGGCACCAGGAGGTCGCGGATTACCGCGCCCCAGGTGATGACGCGAGCCTCCATGCCCCCGGGAGAGCGCAGCGTCACCTCGTGGACGTCGCGGCCGTCGTGGCGGCCGAACAGGGTCGCGTCCATGACCTCACCCTCGCATCAGGTTGGCCGGGAGGCCCCGGATGCCGCCCGTGTCGACCGCGAAGACGTGGCCCGCCCGCGGATCCTGCGCCCGGTCGCGGCCGATGGCGGCGGTGGTGACGTAGAGGGTCGCGAGGTCCGGGCCGCCGAAGGCGCATTTCGTCACCTGGGCCGCCGGGATCTCGACGATGCGCTCCACCGAGCCGTCCGGGGCGAAGCGGGTGATCCGCCCCGCGCCCCAGTGACAGACCCAGAGGTGGTCCTGCGCGTCCACGGCCATGCCGTCCGGATGGCCCACATCCGGGGTGAGATGGGCGAAGCGCTGGCGCTCCCCAGGGTGGCCGTCGGTCAGGACATGGCGGAAGACCGTGCCGGCTTTGGTGTCGGTGGCGTAGAGGTACTGCCCGTCCGCGCTGACAGCGGGCCCGTTGGTGACGACGATGCCGTCCTGGAAGCGGGTCAGGTCCCGTCCGTCCCAGCGATAGAAGGCGCCCGTGGGCTCCGCCTCGCCGTCGTCCATGGTGCCGAAATAGAGCGAGCCGTCGGGCCCGACATGGCCGTCGTTGATGCGGTTGCCGGGCCGGTCAGGCTCGGGCGCCGCGAGGTCCTCGACCGCGCCGTCCCCGAGACTCACGCGCTTGAGGCCCGTCTTGAAGCCCGCGATCACGACGTCCGGATCGTCGGTGAGGGCCACGAAGCCGACGCGCTGGGGCATCGGGCGGCGGACATGGCGGCCGCTCGCGGGGTCGAGGGACCAGATCGCCGGGTCCTTGATGTCGACGAAGAGGAGCTCGCTCCGGCGCGAATCCCAGAGCGCGCCCTCCCCGAGGGTGCAGCCCGATTCGAGCGCCACCCGGGCCTCGTGCGGGTGAACCGCGAGCTTGGTCATGACGCCTCCCCTACGCCGCAGCCTGCGACAACGTCCGGGGAGGGGGGACGTTGCGTTCCCTGTCATCCCCGGCCGGAGCGCGCTCGTCGTGCGGAGGGGAGGGGGATCCAGCGACATGACGCTGCGCAAAAGGTGCCCCTCGCGCCCGTCCCCGCCCATTGGTGGGGCAGCATGCGTCGCTTCGCGACATCATCGCTTGCGCCGGATCCCCTTCCCTGCGCCGCCGCGCGGCTCCGGCCGGGAACGACAGCGTGTTCCTACCCCACGA
>DASPJU010000007.1:0-2774 GCA_035628475.1 Salinarimonas sp.
TCCCAGGCGCGCGCCCGTGCGGGGATCGCTCACGGTCTCGAAGCCCGCCGCCTCGCGGGCCCGGCGCGCCGCCGCCTGGAGCCCCGCCCGGCCGCGCTCGTCGAGGGCGCCCGAGGCGGGCAGGCGCGCGCGCTTCTGGTAGGCGAGCAGCGCCTCGTAGGTGCGCCGGCCGAATTGCCCGCTCACCACGCCCGTATGGTCGCCCGTCCAGACCAGGGCGTCCTGGACCGCCTTGCGCTCGGCCTCGGGCAAGCCCTCGAAGGCGGCGCGGGCCGCCTCGAAGGCGGGATCGGGCGCGGCCGCGGGCGGCGCCGGAGGCGGGCCCGGGGGGGCTTGCGCGAGAGCCGGCCCAGCCGCGGCGAGAGCCGCCATGAAGGCAAGGATGGACAATCTGGTCATGGCGCCGCCCCCGGTCGATGGCCGGCATCATGCGCCAGGCTCGGCCGCTCCGTCATGTGTGTCCCCGCACAGTTCCCGACCGGGGCCGTCTCCAACCGTGATCGGCGGCGTTGCGGGCTCCGGCGCCGGTGCTACGCTCGCGTCAGCGTCATCGCGCGCCGGTCCCAGGACCGGCCCGTGTCGGGGGACCAAAAGACGATGCGCCATTTCATCCGTGCGGCCGCCTTCGCGGCGGCCCTGCTCGTCGCCGGTCAGGCCTGGGCCCAGAAGAGCTTCGTGCGCGACGACCTCGCCAGCGAGGGCGTGCGGCTCGAGGAGCGCCTGCGGGTGGACGCGGCCTCGACCGCGGCGGGCCGGCCCGCCGCTCAGTTGCGCCGGGAGGCCGAGGCCGCCATGGGCCGCAGCGACCACCGCAGGGCGCTCGCGCTGGCGAGCGCCGCCGTGGCGGCTGACCCCCGCGACGCCGCGAACTGGCTCACCTACTCCAAGGCCGCCCGGGCCGTGGATCCGCGCAACTGGACGGAGCGCTACGAGCTGCAGGAGCGGGCGACCGCCGCGGCCTACGTCGCCTATCAGCGGGCGGGCTCCCGGGCCGACGAGGCGGCGGCGCTGGTCCAGCTCGCCGAGGCCTTCGAGGCGCGCTCCATGTGGCGGCCGGCGATCAACGCCTACAAGGCGAGCCTCGACCTCGTCGACACGCCGCGCACCCGCCAGGCCTACGAGACCGCGCGCGAGAAGCACGGCTTCCGCATCCTCGACTACAAGGTGGAGTCCGACCTGGCGGCGCCGCGGGTCTGCTTCCAGTTCTCCGAGGCCCTCGCCCGTGGGCGCGTCGATTTCGCGCCCTTCGTGGCCGTGACCGGCACGTCCGGCACCGCCGTCACCACCGAAGGCCAGCAGCTCTGCGTCGAGGGGCTGCGCCACGGGGAGCGCTACGGCTTCGTCCTGCGCCAGGGATTGCCCTCGGGAATCGGCGAGACCCTGCTCAAGAACGCCGACTACGAGGTCTATGTCCGGGACCGCTCGCCGCAGGCGCGGTTCACGGGGCGCAACTACGTCCTGCCGCGCACCGGGCAGGAGGGCATCCCGGTCGTCACGGTCAACATGGACAAGGCCGCGGTCGAGGTCTTCCGCATCGGCGACCGCAACCTCCTGCCGACGCTGCGCTCCGACAATTTCCTCGCCCCGCTCTCCCGCACGGCCGCGGGCCAGATCGCCCGCGAGAAGGGCGTGAAGATCTGGTCCGGCACCCTGGACGTGCGCAACGAGACCAACCGCGACGTGGTCACGGCCTTCCCCGTCACGGAGGCCGCGGGGGCGCTCCAGCCGGGCGTCTACATCATGACGGCCCGCCCGCCGACCGGCGAGCCGGCGAACGACGCGGCCGACGACACCGACTTCGAGACCGTCGCCACGCAATGGTTCGTGGTGTCGGATCTGGGCCTGACCGTCCTCAAGGGCGAGGACGGCGTCCACGTGCTGGCCCGGGGCCTGGGCGACGCCAAGCCGCTCAAGGGCGTCGAGGTGCGGCTCGTCGCGCGCAACAACGAGATCCTCGGCTCCAGGACCACCGACGAGAACGGCCATGCCCGCTTCGATCCGGGGCTCGCCCGCGGCAACGGAGGCATGAGCCCCGGCCTGGTCACCGCGACGCTCGCGGGGGATTACGGCTTCCTCGACCTCCAGCTCGCCGCCTTTGACCTGTCGGACCGGGGCGTGAAGGGACGCGCCGCCACGGGCGCCCTGGAGGCCTTCGTCTTCCCGGAGCGGGGCGCCTACCGCTCCGGCGAGACCGTGTACCTCACCGCGCTCCTGCGCGACCTGCGCGGCGCCGGCGTGGGGGGGCTCCCCCTCACCCTCGTGGTGCGCCGCCCGGACGGCGTCGAGCACCGGCGGGCGGTGGTGGAGGACGGGGGCCTGGGCGGGCGGGCGTTCTCGCTGCCCCTCATGGGCGGCGCCATGCGCGGCACCTGGCGCGTGACGGCCTTCGTGGACCCGAAAGGGCCCGCCGTCGGCGAGGCCACCTTCCTGGTCGAGGACTACGTCCCCGAGCGCCTGGAGCTCACCCTCACGTCCAAGGCGCCGGTCCTGCGCGCGGGCCAGCCCGCCGTCGTCGACGTCGAGGCCCGCTATCTCTTCGGCGCGCCGGGCGCCGCGCTGGAGGTGACGGGCGAGGTCGTGGTCGAGGCGAGCGCGGGGGGGCTGCCGGGCTTGGCCGGCTACCAAGTCGGCCTCGACGACGAGCCCTTCGAGGCCTCGCGGTCCGAGATCGAGGACAAGGGCACCACGGACGCCCGAGGCCAGGTCACGATGCAGATCCCGGTGCCGGACGCCGCGGCGCCCCGCCCGACCGAGGCCCGGATCGCCCTGCGCGT
>DASPJU010000008.1:0-4869 GCA_035628475.1 Salinarimonas sp.
GCGGCTCGCGCTGCTCGACACCTCGGCCCGTCCCGACACCCCGGAGGGCGCGGCGAATCGGGAGCGGCTCGTGGGGCTGGCGCTGGCCGGCCGATTCGACGAGGTGAACGAGATCCTCTGGCCGCGCCTCGTCGCGCCGCGGCGCCTGGACGACGCGGCCCTCAAGGCCGTCGTGACGGGCATGAAGGACGCGCTGGGCCCGGAGGTGTTCGCGCGCCAGCAGCGGGCCATCGCGGCCCGGCCCGATTCGCGCCCCGACCTGCCGGGAATCGAGATCCCCACACTGGTGCTGGTGGGGGCCGAGGACGCCATCACGCCCCCCGAGGTCGCGCGCGAGATGGCCGAGGCGATCGAGTGGGCCTCCCTCGTGGTCGTGCCGGATTGCGGCCACCTCTCCACGTTGGAGGCGCCCGGGCCCGTCAACGACGCCCTCGCGGCCTGGCTGGCGGCTGGGCCCTGAGGCCATTTCAAGGCTTGCGCGGCGCCACGCAGGGATCGAGGCGGGCCGCCTGCGCCCGGTCGCGCAGGGAGCCGGTGGTCGCGGGCTCCGCCGTGGCGCCCGCCGCGAGCTGCGACAGGCCGGGGCGGTCCAGGCCGCCGGCGAGCCAATTGGCGGCGACGATGGACAGCACCGCGATGGCGATCCCCGCCTTCAGGGTGGTGGCGACGAGGGACGAGCGCCCGAGCATGGTTGACGGCTCCACGGACGGCCGAGCCGGCCGCCTCCAGACCATCGCGGATTACGGTGAACCAATGGTTGACGGTGTCGCGCCAAAAGCACAGCCCGCGGGAGACGTGCCCTAAGCCCTTCACAGACCGTGATCTTTGCTGTCGTATGCCGCCACCGCCGGGCTCAAGGGGAGGACCGGTTCGGCGGGTCGCCGCCTCGGCCACGAGGTCGCCGGGCACCACGGGCGCCGCATCCGGATCGGGTGTTGCATCCTGGTGACAGACGCGGCGGGGTGCTTTGGTTAAGGTCCGCATCGAACCACCAACGGATGGATTCAAACCATGAAGAAGATTCTCCTTTCGACCGTGGCCCTGATGGGCCTGACCGTCGCCGCCGGCGCCGCGGACCTCCCGCGTCGCACGGTTGCGCCGATCGCCCCGATCGTCGCCGTCCCGGTCTTCACCTGGACCGGCTTCTACGTCGGCGTGAACGCCGGCTATGGCTGGGGCAACAACAATAACGATGCTGCCAACAGCAACATCTACTTCCTGCCCGCCGGTTCGGTGCTCGGCTCGCCCGGCACGAACGGCGTTCTCGTGACGCAGCAGGCGTTCGGCGCCAACCATCGTGACAACGACGAAGGCGGCTTCGTCGGCGGCGCCCAGATCGGCTACAACATGCAGTTCGGCGCGTTCGTCGCCGGCTTCGAGGCCGACCTGCAGTTCGCCGACATCGGCGGCGGCCACCGGAACAACCAGTTCTTCTCGGTTCCGGGCACCTACACCTTCGCCGGCACGCCTGGCCTCGCCTTCACGGCTCCCGCCGCGACGGTCGTCGAGTCCAACGGCAACAGCGCCAGCAACCTCGACTGGTTCGGCACGGCCCGCGTCCGTCTCGGCGTGGCGTTCGACCGCGTCCTCGTGTACGGCACCGGCGGCGTTGCCTTCGGCAGCGGCGGTGACAACAACAACTTCAACAACAACGGCTTCTGCGGCCTCGGCTTCAACTGCCACCGCGGCGACGACGACATCCGCGTCGGCTATGCCGTCGGCGGCGGCGTCGAGTACGCCTTCACGAACAACCTGACCTTCAAGATCGAGGGTCTGTACGTGAACCTCGGCGACAACAACAACCACCACAACAACGGCGGGGCGTTCAGCGCGGTCTATTCCGGCGTTGCCACGAACCAGCTGTTCGTCAACAGCAACTCCGCCCGCGGCAGCGACACCGAGATCGGTCTCGTCCGCGTCGGTCTGAACTACAAGTTCTAGTCCTTCGGACCGGAACGACCTCGAGGGCCCGGCGGCGACGCCGGGCCCTTTTTCGTCGTGGGGCGGCCGCGCCGCGCCGGATGAACAAAGCGTAACTAGGGGAACGGCGCGGTCGCGGGCACTCTCCGCCTCGGGGCGAGGACAGGGAGCACCACCACATGACCGACACGTCGATGATTCCCCTCCTCAAGCGGCGATCCACGTGGATCGCGGGCAGCCTGGTCGGCCTGGCCCTGATCGGCGCCGGCGCCGTGCAGGCGCAATGGGACCGCGCGCCCGGCTGGCGCGGCCAAAATGGCGAGATGGGCGTGGGTCGGGGAGGGGGACGCGCCGAGCGCTTCTCCCGCTTCTGCGCCGGCGATCCCGAGCGCTTCGCGCCGGTCGCGCGCGCCTACGTCAAGGCCGACCTGCGCCTCGACGCCCGCCAGTCGGGCGAGTTCGACAAACTCGCCGACCTCGTGATCCCGGGTCTGATCGACCTGAAGCGGGAGGTCTGCAACGACTTCGCGACGCGCGGGGCGCCCTCGCCCGAACGCCTGGCGGCGCTCGCCGCGAATCTGCGCCGCGCCGCCGATCTCGCGCAAGGAGCCGTGGAGCCCTCGCGCTCCTTCTACGCCACCCTCGACGAGCGGCAGAAGGCGCGCGTCGACGAGATGGCGCAGCGCCGTCGCGGCATGGACGCGCCGGACGGCTCCCGCCGCTGACGGGCACGCGGGCGCCGGCGCGGATCGCGCGCCGGCGCCCCTCTCACTCCAGGGTCGCCTTGATGTCGACCCGCTGCAGCAGCGCCATCGGGTCGCTCACGCTCATCAGCTCCGTGACGCCGAGGCCGCGGGGGTCCTTGGGGGTCGCGACGAGGCGCAGCGTCCCGGGCTTCGCGATGAAGCGTCCGACCGTCTCGCCGATATTGCGGGCCTGAGGGGTGCCGCCCAGCACGACCGGGATGCCCAGCGTCGCGGTGGCGGCGTATTCGGCGCGCAGCGCCTCGACGCTGCGGCGCTTCTTGCGGCTCTCCTGGGCGAGGAAGCGCTCGTAGAGGCCGCCGTTCTGGATGCTCACCTCGAGGCTGCGCGCGGACGCGCCGAGCAGGCCCACCAGCGCGACCGCCGCGTCGGGGCTGAACACGTCCGGTCCCACGTCGCCGGCGACGGCGGACACCGAGATCCGGCCCATGTCGCGGCCGGTCACCGCGAAGGATTCGATGGCGAGCTCCTTGGCCGGCTCGCGCCAGACCGCCTGGGCGGTCCAGGAGAGGTCGACCGAGCGGTAGCCCAGGTCGGCCAGGGCTTTCAGCCCGTTCTCCTGCAGGTCCGGCGTCAGGTCGGCGGTCACGCTGGAGATCGCGAGCTTCAGGCTGGTCGGGATCCCGTTGCGCTGGGGGCCGGGCTCGATCGACACCTCGCGCACGCCCACGCGGCTGCGCTTGGCGGGATTGTCCGGCTCGCTCGACGAGGGGACGTCGACCAGGAGATCGAGGGCGCGCACGGAGCCGAGGGTCGGCACGAGGGCGCGCAGGTCGGCCGCGGTCATCTCCCCGTCGATCTTGCCCACGACCGCGGCGAGCCCGTCGATCACGGGCTTGAAGGAGAAGCCGCGGAACGAGAGCTCGCCGAGCCGCACGGTGCCGTCCTCGGTGGTGGCCGAGAGCCCCTCCATGCGGGTCTCCGCCACGTCGCCGCCCACATAGGCGATCCGCGAGACGGCGAACCGGTTGTCGGGGCTCTCGTCCCGAGCGCTGATGTCGGTGAACTCGATCCGCCCGACCGACATGGCGCCGAACAGCTCGCCCAGCAGGCGCATCGCCTTGGCCTGATCCTCCTTCGAGGACTTGCCGCCCGTCTCGATCGCCGCGAGTGCCTTCCCCATGTCGTTCCAGGACGGATTCGTCGGCCGCGCCCGGATGTCCGCGGCCGCGATTCGGCCGACTCGGACGACGCCATCGGTGCCATCGGGGTGGACGGTGAGGTTGTCCACCGTGACGGCCCCGTAGAGCACCTGCATCGGCGCGTTCGGCGCCGCGGTCTCGGTGGCGACCCGCGTCGCGAAGGCGAGGTCCACGTCCTTGAGGCTCATGCGGCCGTGGGCGCCCTTGGCGACGGGAGCCCCGTCCTCCTTGATCTCGAAGGTCGCGCCCTCGGCCCCCCCGGAGGTGATCCGGCCCGAATCCATGGTGTCGACGACGAGCCCGGTATAGGTGATGGTCGCGCTCGACTCCTTCGCCTTCTGCTCGATGACGAGCTGCGGCGCGCTGATCCGCAGAGCCGAGAGGCGGGCCAGACGCTCGTGCAGCGGCTGCGGCGCCTTGGCGTCGAACAGGCCGGCCAGCTCCTCGCGCGAGAGGCTCGCGCCCTCGAAGAGGATGCGGGGCAGCCGGTAGGTGACGGCGTCGACCGACACGGTCACGTTCTCGAGGGTCACGGTCCGCACGGTCTGGGCCAGCGCCGCGCTCCACAAGGACCCGCCCACGCGCCAGGCGCCGACCTCGACCCGTGCCTCGCCCAGATCCAGGCGAACGTCGCGCCCGGACGGCTCGACGAGACCGCCGGCGAGGATGAGGGCCGCGGCAGAGGCCGCGAAGGCATAGCGGATGGTCCGCGTCCGGATGGTCGTCATCGTCGAGGTCCCCACATTGTCCGACGGGGCTCTCGGGCCGCCCCGTGGGCGCATCGCGCGCCGTGCGCGGGGACATTGGGCCAAGCGCGGAAACGGATAAAGAGCGATAACGCACCCTGACGCCTGCCCGGGGTCGGCCGACCTCCGTTCAGGCGGCAGCTCGCTGCGGCCAAACCGCTGCGAGAACATGGGTTTGCATGATTGTCCTCACACGGCGTCGCAGCCGGGCCGTTCGGGGCGCGAGACCTAAAGCGAGAACGACGTGCCGCAGCCGCAGGATGCCGTGGCGAGCGGGTTCTCGACCTTGAAGCTCTG
>DASPJU010000009.1:0-2798 GCA_035628475.1 Salinarimonas sp.
GCGCCGCGCCACGGGTCCTGCAAGGCTCGAGGGTGATCGTTCGGGCGCGGCGCCGCGCGCTTCATGCCTTGCGGATCCGGAACACCAGGGCGCCCGCCTCCTCGGCCTGGCCCTCCAGGCGGTGGCCCGTCTGGTTGACCAGGGCAGGGATGTCGATCACGGCGAGCGGATCGGTGCAGGCTACCACCAGGAGGCCGCCGGAGGGCACCGCCTGGAGCGCCTTGCGGGTTTTCAGCGCCGGCAGCGGGCACTTGAGGCCGCGCAGGTCGAGATGCGTCTCGGGCTGGGTGTCGGCTGGCATGGCGGCGGTCGCGTTCCAAGGAGCCGGGCTGGACATCGGCGGCTCCCCGCTTCAACTATGCCCCCCCATGGCCCCCGGCAAGCCGAGACGATGACGACGCGCCCCGCGCGCTCCCTCACCCCCCTGCGGACCGTCCTGGCCCGGCTGCGCGACGGGCTCGCGCCCGTGGCGCCCGCGCGGATCGCCCCCCAGGCTGCGATCGGCGCCGTGCTGGCCGAGCCCCTCGCGGCGCCCGCGCCCGTGCCGGCGCGGGCGCTGGCCCGGCGGGCGGGGGTCGCGGTGGCGGCCTCCGACACGGTGGGCGCCTCGCCCTATGCTCCCGTGGTCCCGGCCCTCGCCCCGGTGCCCGTGGAGGCCGGCGCGCCCCTGCCTCCGGGCGCCGACGCTGTGCTGGAGCCCGGCGACCTCGTCGAGGACGGCCCGTACCCCGAGATCCTCGCCGCCCTGGCCCCCGGGGACGGCGCCCGGCGCGCCGGGGAGGACGTGCCCGCCGGGACGATCCTGCGAGGGGCGGGCGAGCGGGTGCGGCCCCTCGACGCCGCGCTGGCCCGTGCCCTGGGGCACGACGCCCTCGCGGTGCGCCGGCCCCGCGTCCTCGTCTGGTCGCGGGACGCGGGGGCCGCGGCCGCCCTCCTGTCCGGCGCGCTCGCGGGCCTCGCCGAGGTGACCGCGAGCCCGGCGCCCCGGCCCGCCGATCTCGTGATCGGCGTCGGCGAGGACGTGGCCGCGGAGGGCATCGCGCGGCTCGCCGACCGCGCCTCCCTGATCGCCCACGGCATCGCCATGGCGCCGGGCGGGGAGGCCGCCGCGGGCCTTTCGGGCTGCGCGCCCTGGATCCTGCTGCCCGGACGCCTGGAGGAGGCGTTCGCCGGCCTGCACCTCCTGGTCCGGCCCCTCCTCGACCACTTGGCGCGGGCCGCCGGGCCGGTCCCCGTCGCGGCGCCCCTGTCGGCCAAGCTCGTCTCGAGCGTCGGCATCGCCGAGATGGCGCTCCTGCGGCGCGAGGCCGAGGGCTGGCGCCCCCTCGCGGTGGGCGACCTCGCCTGGAGCAAGATCGCCGAGGCCGAGGCCTGGACCCTCGTGGCTCCGGAATCGGAGGGTTTCGCGCCCGGCGAGACCGTCGCGGCCGTCCCGCTCGACGGGGGCGGCGCGTGACCCGGTCGCGCCCCGTCCCGGTTTCCCGCGCCGCCGAAGGGCACTAAGACTCGCCGATGAGCCCTGACCAGGACCAGTTCCTCACCGTCCTCTCCCGCGAGGAGGCCGTGCGGCGCTTCCGCGACGCCCTCGATCTCTCGCCGCGCGGGATCGAGACGGTCGTGCTCGCCGACGCCCTCGGGCGCGTGCTGGCGGCCGACGTCGCGTCGCCCATCGACGTGCCGCCCTTCGACCGCTCGGGCGTCGACGGCTTCGCGGTGCGCGCCGCCGACCTCGCGCTCGCGGGCGAGGCCGCTCCCGTGCGTCTTCGCCTCAACCCCGAGACCATCGCCTGCGGCACGCCCCCGCGCCTGGCCGTCGCCCCCGGCACCGCGACCCCCATCGCCACCGGCGGGCCGATCCCGCGGGGCGCCGACGCGGTCGTGATGGTGGAGCATACCGCCCCCGTCGCGGAGGGCGTCGCCGTGCGCCGGGCCGTGGCGCCTGGCGCCTTCGTGGGCTTCGCGGGCGGCGACATCGCCCGGGGCGAGGTGCTGCTGCGCGCCGGCACGGTGCTGGGCTCCCGGGAGATCGGCATGGCGGCCGCCTGCGGCCTGGGCGCGCTCGCGGTCGCGCGCCGCCCCCGGGTCGGCGTGCTCTCGACGGGCGACGAGCTCGTGGTGCCGGGCGAGCCCCTGCGGCCCGCCGCCATCTACGATTCCAACGGACCGATCGTCGCCGCGGCCGTCGCCGAGAACGGGGGCGAGCCCGTGTCCTACGGCGCGGTGCCCGACGACGCGGACCTGCTGGAGACCGCGATCCGCCGCGCCCATCGCGACTGCGACATGGTCGTCCTGTCGGGGGGCACCTCCAAGGGCGCGGGCGACCTCACCTACCGAATCGTCGCGGGGCTCGGGGCGCCGGGCATCGTGGCGCACGGGGTCGCGCTCAAGCCCGGCAAGCCGCTCTGCCTCGCGGTCTGCGACGGGAAACCTGTCGTGGTGCTGCCGGGCTTCCCGACATCGGCCATGTTCACCTTCCACGACATCGTGGCGCCCGTCCTGCGGGCGCTCGCGGGCCTGCCGGAGCGGGGCGAGGCGCGGGTGCCGGCCGTCGTGCCGGTGCGGGTGCCCTCCGAGATCGGGCGCACCGAGTTCGTGATGGTCTCCCTCGTCGCGACGCCGGAGGGATACGCCGCCTATCCCGGCGGCAAGGGCTCGGGGGCGGTGACGAGCTTCGCCCAGGCCGACGGCTTCGTCACCGTGCCGGCCCTCGACGACGCGCTGCCCGCGGGAAGCGCCGCCTCCGTCACCCTGTTCACGCCGCATCTGCGGGTGCCCGACCTCGTGGTGGTGGGCAGCCA
>DASPJU010000010.1:0-2402 GCA_035628475.1 Salinarimonas sp.
AGCAGCGCCCGCAGGGGCACGCCCGTATACATCACGCAGTGGATCATGCCGTGGGTGAACTGGGCGCCGTTGAGCTGCGCCCCGCGCCATTCCATGCCGGAATTGGCGGCGCATTCGGCGAAATAGGCCTTGTTGACCCGAGGCATCCGCTTGAGGTCGTCGAGGGTGAAGACGAGCGGCTTGTCGACGAGCCCGTGCAGGATCAGCCGGTAGTCGGCGGGATCGATCTCCGCGATGCCGGAATGGTGGCGCTCGAAGCACAGGCCGTTGGGCGTGATCGGCCCCTCGATCGCGTGGATGGGGGTGAAGCTCACGGAGCTCTCGCGCGAGGCCGTCAGCCACTCGACGTCGCGACGGACCACGTGGGCCTCGTGCTTGGACGGCTTGCCGTAGGCGCGCACCGCCACGCCGTCGCCGAGATAGCGCGACCAGTCGGGCACGTTGGGCGGCTGGTTCGCCGGGTTGCCGACGGCCCGCGCCGGGCCGCCCGCCAGCGCGGCGGCGCCCAGCCCCAGGCCGCCGGTCAGGAGGGCCCGGCGGGACGCGCTGGGGATCTTGGTGCTCTCGCTCATCGCGGTCTCCGGTCGAGCTTGCGGCGTGCCAGGCGCATGCGGGGGGACGACGAAGCCCGGATCATGCGCCGACGACCCTGACATGGTCGTTGCGGGTAGGCGCCACGACGCCGCGCTTGGCGACGTGGCTCATCACGACATCCCAGATGGGCGGGCCCTCGGTGCCCTCGGCGACGCTTCCCCAGCCCGCGACCATGTAGTCGCGCCCCGCCTCGATCGGCTGGCCCGTGCGCAGGCTGCGCAGGTCGCCGATGCGGCGGCCGGACGGGGCCGCGACGTCGATCGTGCAGGAGACGCCGCCGAGCCGCACCATGTCGCCGCCGCTCTGCAGGTAGGGGTCGGGGTGGAAGAGGTTGTCGGCCACGTCCTCGAGCACCTCCTTCAGGCGCGCGCCCGTCATGGCCATGCGATAGGCCGCCGGATAGGTGATGGCGGTGGCGTTGAAGACGTCCTCCCGGGTGATCGCCTGCCCCGGCAGCAGGGAGGCGCCCCAGCGGAAGCCCGGCGACAGCGCGATCTCCGCGTCCCGCTCGGCGAGCAGCGCGTCGCAGATCATGTCGTCGAGGGTGCCGTTCACGTTGCCGCGCCGGTAGAGCAGCGTCTCGGTGCGGCCGATCTCCTCGTCGAGATAGGTTTGGTGCGGCGCGCGGATCTCGGCGATCGCCGCCGCCATGGACGGCTCGGGCGCGATGACGTCGGAAAAGATCGGGATGAGCCGATAGCGGTGCCCCTTCACCTCGCCGTCGCGCACGTCGAGGTCCAGGCGCGAGACGAACTTGCCGTGGCTGCCCGATGCGATGAGCAGCGTGCGCCCGACCCGGACCGGTTCCGGGAGGGCGTCGTGGGTGTGGCCCGTGAGGATCACGTCGATGCCGGGCACCCGGGCGGCGAGCTTGCGGTCCACGTCGAACCCGTTATGCGACAGGAGCACGACGAGCCCGGCGCCGTCCTTGCGCGCCTTCTCGACATTGGCGCGCACGTCGTCCTCGCGGATGCCGAAGGACCAGTTGGGGATCATCCAGCGCGGGTTGGCGATGGGCGTGTAGGGGAAGGCCTGGCCCAGCACCGCGATCTTGACGCCGCCGCGCTCGATCATCGTCACTGGATCGAAGGCGGGCTCGTTCCACTCCGTGTCGCGCACGTTGAGGCCGAGGAACGGGCAGCCGAGCTCCTCCGCGAGCTCCTTGACGCGCTCGGCGCCGAGAGTGAACTCCCAATGCCCCACCATCGCGTCCGGCTTGAGGCGCTTCATGCAGGCGACCATGTCGCCGCCGCGGGTCTGGAGCGAGGTGAAGCTGTTCTGCCAGGTGTCGCCCCCGTCGAGGAACACGACCCGGTCCTCGCCCCGCTCGGCGCGGACCGCCTGCACGACCGTGGCGATGCGGTCGAGGCCGCCCATGCGGCCATAGGCGCGGGCGAGCGCCGTGAAGTCCTCGGGCGTGAGCGCATGGGCCTGCGGCGACCCGGGCGGGATCCTGAAGAGGTCGAGATAGGCTTGCCCCGTCACGTGGGGCGGCAGCCCGCGCATCTCGCCCACCCCGACATTGAGGTCGGGCTCGCGGAAGTAGATCGGGCGCAGCTGCGCGTGGATGTCGGTCAGGTGCAGGAGCGTGACGTTGCCCAGGGGCTCGAAGGCGAGAAGGTCGGCCTGGGTCAGGCGCTGTTGCGCCAGGGCGCGGCTCCAGCCGCCCGGGAGGATGGCGGCCGTGGCGGCGGCGATCTGGAGGAACTCGCGGCGAGAGGTCATGGGCGTCCTCGGGTCGAGCGGCTCCCGCCCGGGTCCCGCTCGGTCCGGGGGCGCTCGCGTCGGTGTCTTGGGGCGAGGCGGCC
>DASPJU010000011.1:0-2890 GCA_035628475.1 Salinarimonas sp.
AAGCCACCTTCCAGACGGGCCAGAGCGTTGCCGCCGAAGGATCGTGCGAGCTGGAGCAGCATCGCGAGCCACGCCAGCTGCTTCAGTGATTCCAGCAGACCGGGCCAGGGCCCGAGCGGTTCATGGCCGGCGAGCGCAACGGAGGCCGCCCATGCCGCCGTGCACAGGACAGCGACGACGAACGGCGCAGCCGCGCGCGACCGCACCCAGACAAGGATGCCGAAGGCTGCTGCGAGGCCGACCACGACGACGGCGCCATGCGCCGCAACGGTAAGGCCGGAGCTCACAGCTGGGCTACCCGGCGGCGGCGCCTCATCGGGCACCTTCGCGGAAGAGCACCACGCGGACCGTGGCGAGCGTGATGAGAAGGTCGAGGAACAGGCTGCGGTGCCGCACGTAGTAGAGATCATAGGCGAGCTTGCGACGGGCGTCCTCGGCCGAGGCGCCATAGGGCAGGTTCACCTGGGCCCAGCCGGTGACGCCGGGTCGCACGGCATGCCGCTCATCGTATTGCGGGATCTCGCGGCGCAGCTGCTCGACGAAGCAGGGGCGCTCGGGACGGGGACCGACGAACGCCATCTCCCCGCGGAGGACGTTCAGCATCTGCGGGATCTCGTCCACGCGCGTCAGGCGCAGCACCCGGCCGACGCGGGTCACGCGGGAATCCCCGACGACCGCCCATCGGGGACCGGACCCCGTCTCGGCATCCGTCCGCATGCTGCGGAACTTCAGGATGGTGAACACGCGCCCGTTCAGTCCCACGCGCTCCTGCCGGTAGAGAACAGGTCCTGGGCTGTCGAGCTTGATGGCCAAGGCGGCAAGGAGCGTCAGCGGCAGCGTGACGGCGAGCACGACGAGGCTTACGACGATGTCCAGGCCCCGCCGCAGCACCGCACTGAGCCATGGGAGCGGTTCAACCCGGGGTTCGGGCGCAGGACCGGCCACCGGGTTGCCGACGTCCAGGCGGCTCAAGCGCCGTTCGTGGAACTCCGCGCCGCTGAAGACGCGAACCCCCGCCGCATCGCGCCGGATAGCCGAAAGGGGCAGAGGGTTTGAATCGAAGGTGACGACGGCCCAGATCCGCCCTGATTTCAGGGCGTGAGCAATCACCGGATCCCTCAGGCTGGAGGGCCGTTCAGCCACCAGGCCGATGCGGAACCAGTCATCGAAGACACGGCCGGCATCGGGACCGAAGGGCAGACCCGCCCGGCCGTCTGGACCGAGCACCACCGCGACCGTCCGGCCAAGCAGGCCGAGGCGGCTGGCAACAAAGAACACGAGCCGGACCAGGGCGATGGCGAGTCCGATTGCAAGGATGATGTCCAGGAGATGGCCAGAGCCGGATGCCGAGCCGGTGACCTCTTGCGGCCAGATCAAACCTCTCACGGCCGCGACGGAAACCGCGGCGAGAGGTGCGGCGACCGCCAGGCGGGGCAGCCGCAGCCAGTTCGCGGACTCATAGAGGCCGAGCGCTCCGACGGTCATGACCGCAACCAGCGCCAGAAGAAGGAGCTGGAGCACGGCGCCCGGAGGGTCGGACTGGAAAGCGGCGGCGCCCTCAGGGAGGACGATCGAGAGCCCGATGGCGCAGGCCACTGCCTCGACGAGCAGAAGGCTCGCAATCGGCGTGGCGACGGTGTGGCCGAAGATCCTGAGCAAGCTCCCACCCTCCCGGAGAAAAACTCTCTCGATTTTGAGAGGCGCCACGCAACGTCACATTTTGTAGACAGATCCCGCATCACGGACGTTAACGACTCGGATATTCTTCGTCAAAGGGAATTCTCGCGCCGCGACGGATAGGATGGGATCCGGCACCGCAGGCTGGCGGAAATTCCTTGCGGGTCATAAAAACTGAACGAAATGAATGATTTAATGGATTCTGCTTTCATGTAGTCATCAATAAGGTTTAGCATCTTGCGATTCTGGTAACACTCTGTCAAAAATTAAACATTGAGTTGCGGCTTATCGTTGTTTACTCTTCGCAACCATCGCGTGTGGTGAGGGAGCTATGGGAAGCGATGCCGGGGGGAGGGTTGATCATGCCGCTTCATAGACGCGAGTGCCTGGCGGCCCTGGCAGGGTTGACCGCCTGCGGCCCCTCGCCTGACGGAGGCGTTCGTCCGACCTCCCCGGGCGATGGCGACACCCAATACGTCATAGGCGCAGGCGATGCCTTGAGCGTGTTCGTCTATCAGAATCCGGATCTCAGCGTCGAACTTCCCGTCCGCCCGGATGGCCGCATTTCCCTCCCCCTGGTTCCGGACCTGGAAGCGGCGGGGCGCACGCCGTCCCAGCTCGCCCGGGCGATCGAGGAGAGGCTGACGCGCTACGTCCGCAACCCGAACGTCACCGTCATGGTGCGGTCCTTCGTGGGACAACCCACCAACCAGATCCGGGTGATCGGCGAAGCGGTGCAGCCTATGAGTGTTCCCTATCGTGATGGCATGACCGTGCTCGACGTCATGATCAGCGCGCGGGGTCTCACGCGCTACGCCGCCGGCAACCGCGCGGAGATCGTCCGGCGCACCGCGCCCGGCCAGCCGCCGCAGGTCGTCCGGGTGCGGCTCAGCTCGCTGCTTCGTGACGGGGACATCTCGCAGGATGTCCCGATGCGGCCCGGCGACACCTTGATCATCCCCCAATCATGGTTCTGACCGGATGCTGACGCTCTCGAGCCTTCGCCGCCATGTCGCGGCGGCCTGGAGACACCGCTGGGCTGCGCTGGCCATGGCCTGGTTCGTCTGCCTGGCCGGATGGACGGCCGTCTACCTGGTGCCGAACCAGTACCAGTCCAGCGCCCGTGTCTATGCCGACGCGGACGCCATCCTGCGTCTGCTCCTGCGCGGCATCGCGATCGACAGCACACCCGCGGGCCAGGTCGAGATCCTGC
>DASPJU010000012.1:0-4085 GCA_035628475.1 Salinarimonas sp.
CGAAGCGGAAGGTCCAACGTCCGCTTCTCCGCGCGGCGCAGGCAAAAGCGGACAGCCGAACAACCGCCAAGCAATGCCTTGATGAGAGGCCCCGTGCCCCGTCCGGGTCGGGGCGGCGGCGGATGAGCGCGCCTGGGCGCCAACGGCGCGCCGAGGTGATAAGCCGGTCTGATCACCTCTGATCCAAACAAACGATTGGACAGCTATAGCCCCGCCCGGTTTCCTGTGGGTCACGGGGCGCCCGGCGCGCCCGCCGGAGGAGACCCGATGCTCGAGCGCTTCCAGGACGGCCGCCCGCGGCACGAGGCCCTCGACGGCGCCGGGGTGCGCCGCCTGGCGCGCGAGGGCCGGCTCGCGGGCCAGACCTCGGGCCTGGCGCCGGGCTACGTCCAGGGCAACCTCGTGATCCTGCCCCAGGAGGCGGCCTCGGACTTCCTGCGCTTCTGCCAGCGCAACCCGAAACCCTGCCCCGTGATCGGCACCTCCGAGCCCGGCAGCCCGCACATCCCAGCGCTCGGCTCCGACCTGGATCTGCGCACCGACGTGCCCCTCTACCGGGTCTGGCGCGACGGGGTGCTGGCCGAGGAGCCCACCGACCTGACGGACCTCTGGCGCCCGGACCTCGTCGCCTTCGTGCTGGGCTGCTCCTTCTCCTTCGAGGAGGCGCTCATCGCCGACGGGCTGGAGATCCGCAACGTGTCCTGCGGGGTCAACGTGCCGATGTTCCGCACGACCAGTCCCTGCGAGCCGGCCGGGCCCTTCTCGGGCCCCCTCGTGGTGACGATGCGCCCCTTCAAGGCCGCGGACGCGATCCGGGCGATCCAGATCACCTCGCGCTTCCCCTCCGTCCACGGCGCGCCGGTGCATCTGGGACGCCCCGACCTCATCGGCATCCGCGATCTGGCCCGCCCGGACTACGGCGACCCCGTGCCCGTGCACGAGGACGAGGTCCCCGTCTTCTGGGCCTGCGGGGTCACCCCCCAGGCGGCGCTCGAGGCCGCCCGCCTGCCCTTCGCCATCACGCACGCCCCCGGCTGCATGGTGGTGACCGATCTCAAGAACAGCCGCCTCGCCGTCCTGTGACGGCGTGAGAACGGCCGACCCGACCACCAGAGGAGAACACACCATGCGACATCTGACCCGCCTCCTGCTCGCCGGCGCCGCCCTCGCGGCCGGGGCCGCCGCGGCCGGCGCCCAGACCCCGGCGGTGCCGCCCGGCCCGAAGATCAAGATGACCGTGGTGACCCAGCCGGGCCCCGCCCTGCCCCAGTACACCAACGTGGACGTGCCGCTCCTCAAGGAGGGCATCCCGAAGGCCTCGGGCGGGCGGATCGAGGTGGATCTCGCGAGCTGGCCCGAGCGCAACCTCAACGGCCCCGAGATCATCCGGCTGGTGCGCTCCGGCAACGTCGACATCGGCGCGGCGCCCCTCGCCACCGTCTCGGGCGACGTGCCCTTCCTCGACATGGCGGATCTCGCGGGCATGAACCCCACCATCGAGCAGGCCCGCCGGGTGGCCGACGCCCTGGTGCCGGAGGCCAACAAGGCGCTCGAGCGCTTCAACACCCGCATCGTCGCGACCTACCCCTTCGCGGCCCAGGTCCTGTTCTGCCGCCAGCCCGTGGCGAGCCTCGCCGACGTGAAGGGCAAGAAGGTCCGCACCTTCGGCGGCTCGTCGAACGACCTCGTGGCGGCGGTGGGCGCCCAGCCCGTGGGCCTGGGCTTCCCGGAGGTCTACGGAGCGCTGGAGCGCGGCGTGGTGGACTGCGCCATCACGGGCACGTCCTCGGGCAACGGCGCGCGCTGGTACGAGGTGTCGAAGGGCCTCTACGCCCTGCCGGTCGCCTGGTCGGTCGCGGCCTATTACGTGAACACGAGCTGGTGGAACAAGCTCGATCCGGGGGTGCGCGCCTTCCTGGAGGGGACCATGCGGGATGTCGAGACCGCTCAGTGGGATCTCGGCGCCCGCACCACCGAGGACGGCATCGCCTGCAACTCGGGCGACAAGGCGAACTGCCGGATCGGCCGGATCGTCGAGACGAACCCCATGACCGTCGTGCGCCCGACGCCGGGCGACCTCGAGACCCTGCGCAAGACCTTCGGCGAGGTGGTGCTGCCTGCCTTCGTCAAGCGCTGCGGCGCTGCTTGCGGTGACCAGTACAACCGCATCGTCGCGCCGATCACCGGCATCCGGTTCGGCGGCTGACCCGCCATGACCGCTCCCGACGCCCCCGAGGACATCCGGCGGGAGCCGGTCTCCCGCCCTGCCGGCAACGCCGCCGGGATCGTGCGGCGCGTCATGGACCGGGTCTCCCGGTTCATGGGCCTCGTCGCCGGCTGGGCCTTCGTGGCCTGCGCCGGGCTCATAGGCGTCGAGGTGCTGATCCGCAACGCCTTCGGCATCTCGACCCAGTCCACCACGGAGCTCTCCGGCTATCTCCTGGCCTTCGGGATCTCCTGGGGACTCGCCCACGCGCTCGCGACCCGCAACCACGTGCGCATCGACGTGGTGCTCAACGCGTTGCCCCTGCGGGCCCGGGCGCTCCTCCACGTGGTGGCGCTCGCGATCCTCCTCGTCTTTGCGGGTTTCGTGGCCTACGGCGCGGTGGAGCTCGCCCGCGAATCCTGGGACTTCGGGGCGACCGACATCTCGCTCCTGCGCATGCCCCTCGTGATCCCGCAGGGGCTGTGGGCGGGGGGCCTGTGCGTCTTCGTCCTGCTTATCGCCCTCATGCTCGCCGAGGCGCTGCTGCTGCTGGCGGGCGGGGACGCGCGCCGGATCGACGCCCTCTACGGCCCGCGCACCTACGAGGAGGAGGCTAGGGAAGCCCTCGACGCCCTCGACGGCGCGCCCGCCAGCGGAGGACCCGCCCGATGATCGCCGCCGTCTTCCTCCTGATCCTGCTCGCCATCATGATCGGCGTCTCGCTCTTCGGAGGCGGCACCACCGTGCCGCTGGCCGAGACCCTGACGCTGGTGGGCATCCTCACGATCTTCTTCGGATCGGGCGTCTATATCGGCGCGGCGCTCGGCGCGCTGGGCCTCCTCATCGGCTTCGGCTTCTCGGACCGACCGTTCTGGACCTTCATCGGCCAGATGGTCTGGGGCCCGTCCTCAAGCTTCGTCCTCGTGGCGGTGCCCCTCTTCCTGCTCATGGGCGAGATCATGCTGCGGGCGGGGCTCTCCGAGCGCCTGTACCGGGCCATGAACGTCTGGCTCGAGCGGCTGCCGGGCGGGCTCCTCCACACCAACGTCATGTCCTCGGCGCTCTTCTCCGCGATCTCGGGCTCGTCGGTGGCGACCGCCGCCACCATGGGCTCGGTGGCCCTGCCCTTCTTCAAGGGCACCGCCTACAATCCGCGCTACGTGCTGGGCTCGCTCGCCGCCGGCGGGGCGCTGGGCAACCTCATCCCGCCGGGCATCACCTTCATCATCTACGGGCTCATCACCGAGACCTCGGTGGGCAAGCTCTACCTCGCGGCGCTCGGGCCCAGCCTGCTCGTCGTGATCCTGTTCACGGTCGTGATCGTGCTCCACGGGCTGAAGACCCGCGAGCTCGGGCCCCGCTCGCCGGTCAAGATCCCGCTCTCCGTGAAGCTCGCCTCGCTCCTCGACCTCGCGCCGACCCTGATCCTCATCGGGCTCGTGCTCGGCACGATCTATGGCGGGCTCGCGACGCCCACGGAAGCCGCGGCGCTCGGCGTGCTCGGCGCCATGGGCTTCGCGGCCCTGGAGGGGCGGCTCACGGTTCGCATGATCCACGACTCGGCCGAGGCCACGGCCCGGGTGACCGCCATGATCGGCCTCATCCTGTTCGGGGCCTATCTCCTCAACTTCATGCTCACCTCGATCCGCGTGCCGCAGATGATGTCCGAGATGGTGGCGGGCCTGCCCCTGCCGGCGTGGGCCGTCATGCTCCTGATCATCGGCTTCTACATCGCGCTCGGCACCTTCATGGAGGGCTTCTCCATGATCATCACCACGATCCCGATCATGTTTCCCGTGGTGACGGCGCTGGGCTACGATCCGATCTGGTTCGGGGTCGTGGTGACGATGCTGGTCGAGATCGCGATGATCTCGCCCCC
>DASPJU010000013.1:0-2298 GCA_035628475.1 Salinarimonas sp.
GACTTGGCGACATTGCTGGTCGCAAGCGTCGAGCCCGCTCCGGGACGGTTGTCCACGATGATCTGCTGGCCGAGCACGCTGGCGAGCGGTTCGGCGAGGGCGCGAGCTACGGCATCGGTCGCCGAGCCGGCCGCGAAACCGATGACGAGTCGGATGGGTTTGTTCGGGTAGGCCTGCGAATGCGCGCTGCCGAGAGGGCCCAGGCTGAGGAGGGCGGCCGCGACAACCCTGAGGAAGGCGGCACGATGGGAGCGGTTCACGATGGGGACTCCTGTTGCGTGATGTCGAGGGACGTGAGGTACTCGCGCGCCTTGCAGGCGAGCTTCAGGGAAAGCACTTCAGCGCCTGCGGGGCCGGCCCGCAAGGTATGCGCGGGCTCCTCGGGCGAGACGAAGATCATTTCCCATTCCGTGAGCCGATGTGTGTCCTGGAGCAATGAACCGGCGAGGACCATCAGGAACTGTCCGGCGCCTCCCGAGGGCGGCGGTGCGAGGGCTTGGCCGTCGGGCGGCAGCGCGATGACGGTCGCTGCGATGCCGTCCGCCTGCGGCTCGAAAAGCTCGCGCACGCTGGTCTGTGACAACGCGGCGAGCTCCTCCGCTCGTTTCGGAAAAAACGACTTGCTGTGCAACTGACGCTTGGGGCCACGGACCATCTGCTCTCTTCCGGAGGGGAGGAAAACCGCGCCCTGCTCGAAGACGGCGCGTATGGTGAAGTACATCAGCCCATCGTCGCCTGCCACGATGGGGCCGTAGCCGGTATAGGCGCCCGCGTAGTGAACCGTCACTGCATGCACCGGGTGGGCGCCGAACTTGCCGCCACCTTGCACGACCACCTGGTACTCGTTCTCACGATGGAAGTGGGTGGGCAGCACGGACCGGGGTCCCTGCTCCACGAGAAAGGCGGTCGGAGACAAGCCGGGTCCCTGTCCACTCTCGAGCCACTCGCCCTTGAAGTACTCGAAGTCGTCCACACGGAGTTGACGTCGGCGGCTGCGTCCGTGTTCCCTGGTACCCACCACAACCATATTCGACCTCCTCTGGCAGTCACACAGGGTAAGCCTCTCCTGCCTTTTCCCGCTAGGGATTTGTGCTGCATTCCAAAGGCCACAGGGGTGTCGTACCGACGAGCTCACGGCAGCGTCCGGGCACAGGCACCTGCCAACCACGGTCAGAATGATGGTCAGTCAGCCCGGTGCTCGCGTCGACACTGGGCTGCTGTCGTCTCTACCTGTCACTCGTTTCACTGCTTCATGAACATCGATCAGAACACCCAATCACCCTCTGCCCGCCCTGCGGTTCGTCTTCTCGGCATCTCGGGGAGCCTGCGCCGGGACTCCCACTGCACGGCGGTGCTGCGCACGCTCGCCGACCGCATGCGCGAGGGCGTGACGTTGACGCTCCACTCGCTAGAAGAAGTGCCCCTCTACAACGCCGACCATGATGGCGACCAAGCGCCTGGGGCCGTGAAGTCGTTCAAGAGCGCGATCTCCATGGCCGATGGCCTGGTGATCTGCTCTCCTGAATACAACTACGGCATGCCGGGGGTACTGAAGAATGCCATCGACTGGGCGTCGCGACCGGCATTCAAGTCGCCGCTGGTGGACAAGCCAGTGCTCATCATGACTGCCTCGCCCGGGACGGCGGGTGGTGTTCGCGCCCAGTACCAGGTGCGCGAGGCACTCAGTGCGACCCTCGCACGTCCGATCTCGCGTCCGCAGGTGGCCATCGCAAGCGTTGCGCAGAAGGTCAGCGAGGGCCGGCTGGCGGATGCCGCGACGCTGGAGTTCGTCGACGCCGCGGTGGCCGACCTGCTTCGGGAGATCGCCATGCTCCGAACGGCACACCCTGGTCGTTGAACCGACCTGGCTCCTACGCGCGACGCAGCTTCATCGAGAAGCGGAATGTTTCCGAGGGGTAGAGGTTGATCGCGATCTCGGCGATCTTGCCCGAGCTGGTGAAATACCGCCGGCGAATCTCGACGACCGTGCTGTCGCGAGCAACCTGCAGTCCTTCCGCCAGGGGCGGTGGCACGGACACGACGCGAAGCCTTTGCTCCACGTCCACCAGTCTCTCGCCGTACATGTCTTCGATGAGGCTCCAGATCGACGCGCGCTGCCGGGCCATCAGCCGCTCTACACCCGCGTATTCCGCTGCCACGTAGACCACTGTCCAGGACAGCGGCGGTTTCGTGGTGTCGTCAGGTCGTCGGAAGCCTTGCAAACGAAGCCAGCGCCTGCCGGGCGGAACTTCCAGCTCCGCCGCCAAAGCCTCGTCGGCGACGATCAGGTCGCTTCGA
>DASPJU010000014.1:0-4980 GCA_035628475.1 Salinarimonas sp.
TCGGCCCCGGCACCACGATCGTCGCGGCCGTCAACGGCGTGCCCTGGTGGTACACCCATCGCCTGGAGGGCCCGCACGAGAACCGGATCGTGCGGGCGGTGGATCCCGACGGCACGCTCTGGGAGCGCCTGCCCCCCGCCCAGACCCTGGGCTGCATCGTCTATCCGGCCGCCGAGATCGCCGAGCCCGGGGTCGTGGCCCACACCTATGGCGACCGCTTCACCCTGGGCGAGCCCGACGGCACCCGCTCCGAGCGGGCCGCGCGCCTGTCCGAGCTCCTGATCAGGGCGGGCCTCAAGGCTCCCGTGCGCCCGCGCATCCGCGACGAGCTGTGGGTGAAGCTGTGGGGCAACATGGCCTTCAACCCCTTGAGCGCGCTGACGCTCGCGACGCTGGACGAGATCGTCGGCGATCCCGGCACCCGCGCCGCGGCCCGCGCCCTGATGCTGGAGGGCCAGGCGGTCGCCGAGCGCCTGGGCGTGCGCTTTTCCATCGATGTCGACAAGCGGATCGAGGGCGCCGCGGAGGTGGGGCGCCACCGCACCTCCATGCTCCAGGACCTGGAGGCGGGCCGCCCCCTGGAGATCGAGGCGCTGCTGGGCGCGGTGGTCGAGATGGGCACGTGGGTCGACGTGCCGACCCCGATCGGCGAGGCGGTGCTCAGCCTCGTGCGCCAGCGGGTGCGGACGCGCGACGCGGCACCCTGATGAAACCGGAGAAGGGGACCACGAGGATCGACGGGCTCATCCTCATGCTCGTGGCGAGCGCCGCTCCGGGGAGCGCCCTCGTCGCGGGCTGCGTGACACAGGCCTGACGCGGCTGGCCTGGACGCGCTAGGCTCCCCCCATGACCCCAGCCCTCGACGCGATCGACGCCGACCTGCTCGCCGGCCGCCACGGCGAAGCGGCGGCCTTCGCGATGCGCCTCCTCGTGCGCTTCGCCGAGGCCGTGGAGGCCGACGGCTTCCTCGACGCGGAGGCGGCCCATATCGACGGCTGCCTCTATCACGGCGAGGTGAGCCTCGACTTCGTGGAGCGCCTCGTGGCCCTGGGCGGCCGGGTGCGGGTGCCCACCACCTTGAACGTCGGCTCGGTCGACCTCATCCACCCGGAACTCTTCCGCGGAGACCCGGAGACGGGCGCGAAGGGCGCCCGCCTGATGCGGGCCCACGAGGCTTTGGGCTGCGTGCCGACCTTCACCTGCGCCCCCTACCAGACGATCTTCCGCCCGCGCCTGGGCGCGCAGGTCGCCTGGGCGGAATCGAACGCCATCGTCTTCGCCAACTCGGTGATCGGCGCGCGCACCAACCGTTACGGCGACTTCATCGACCTGTGCTGCGCGATGGCCGGCCGCGTCCCCCGCTACGGCCTGCACCTCGCCGAGAACCGGCGCGCCCGGGTCCTGGTCGAGATCGCGTCCCTGCCACCCGAGTGGAGCGAGGCGGGCCCGGCCTGCGTCGCCGTGGGGCACGCCATCGGCCGCGCCTGCGGCGAGCGCATCCCCGCCATCGTCGGCCTGCCGGCCGGGGCCACGGAGGACGACCTCAAGGCGCTGGGCGCGGTGGCCGCCGCCGCCGGCGCCGTGGCGATGTTCCACGCGGTGGGCCTCACCCCCGAGGCCCCGACCCTGGAGGCGGCCTTCCAGGGCCATCCGCCCGAGGAGACCCTCACCCTGAGCGCCGGGGACCTGCGCGGCATCGTGGCCGGGCTCTCGACAGTGCCGGCGGGCACGCCGCTCGCGGCGGTCAGCGTCGGCACGCCGCACTTCTCCCCCGACGAGTTCGCGGCCCTGATGCCCCTCCTGCGGGGCGGCCCGCGCGCCGCGATCGATGTCTACGTCAACACGAGCCGAGCGACGCTCGCCGCCATCGAGGCGCGGGGCTGGACGGCGGAGCTGGAAGCCGCCGGCGTCACCCTCGTGGTCGACACCTGCACCTACGTCACCGCCGTGATGCGCGAGATGAGCGGGGCCGTGATGACGAATTCGGGCAAGTGGGCCTATTACGCCCCCGGTAATCTCGGCGTCGAGGTCGCCTTCGGCTCGCTCGCCGACTGCGTCGCCTCGGCGCGCGCCGGCCGGGTGACGCGGGCATGAGCGGCCCGCTTTCCGCCGCGACCCTCGTCCCCGGCCGCGCCGAGGGACCGGCCTTCGTGCTCGCCGAGCCCCTGAGCTTCTGGGGCGGGTTCGACGCCGGCACGGGCCGGATCATCGACCGCTGGCACCCGCAGGAAGGGGCGACGCTCGCGGGCCATGTCCTCGTCATGACCGCCGGGCGGGGCTCGAGCTCGGGCTCGTCGGTGCTCGCCGAGGCCCTGCGGCGCGGCACCGGCCCGGCCGGGATCGTGCTCGCGAGCCGCGACGCGATCGTCACGGTGGGCGCCCTCGTGGCGGGCGAGCTCTATGGCAGCGCCTGCCCCGTCGTCCTCGCCTCGTCGGCCGATTGGCCGGCCGTCGCGGCGGCCCGCCGCCTCGTCGTCGAGGCCGGCTCCGCGCGAGCCTGGATCGAGTTGGTTCCCTGAGCGCGATGCCCGACCGCGCGGGCGTATTGCCGCCCGGCCGGTCGATTGACAGGCCGGGCGGAGCGGGATCACCATCCCGGGTGGGGGCGCGCCACGGAGGGAGTGGCCGCGATGGACGATTTCGATCACATCTTGAATTGGAAGCTGAAGCAGGGATCGCACCCGTTTCCGGGCAAGGACGGCGGTACCTGCATCAACGAGGCGGCCCTGGTGGCGGCCGGCTACGAGTACAAGCCGATCCGCAGCGCGGCCGACATGCCCGACGCCTTCTCCCGGCCGATCTGCCAGCTGGCCCTGCGGCTCAACGACCACGCCACCGACGCGCAGCGCCAGCGGCTCCTGCCCTACGTGACCCGGCTCGCCTGCGCCGACTCGCCCGAGGTCGAGCGGGAGCGCCAGGCCCATATCGACCGTCATGTCCGGCGCGACTACGTGGACCTGCCCTTCGAGCGGGGGCTGGCGATCCTCGACGGGGCGCTCGCCATCGGTCGCCGGGCCGAGGATCTCGACCCCGTCGAGCTGGGCTCCCGCCTCGACGCGGCGCGCTCGCTCGCCGCCGAGCCCTCGCCGGCCCGGGCGCAGCCCTTCTTCGCCAGGGTGCGCCAGTGGCTGCGGCGCAAGGAGGCGGAACCGGTCGCCTGACGGCGCGGGGCGGCGGCGTCGCGTGACGCCGGCCGCCCCGTATCGGGCCGAGCGGTCGGCGAGCCGGATCGCGACGGACAATGAACGGGAACGCCTCCGCCGAGGCGGAAGCGCTCCCTGTCGTCCGAGGGTCGGGGCGGGCGCCGACCTGGCGCCCGCGGCCGGTTTATTGGACGGTGCGCGTCGTCCGGGTGGTGCGCGCCACGCGGCGCGTCGTGCGCGGCGGGGCGGAGACCTGGTCGACGGCGCCGCCGGGCGCGCCCGCGACGGCGCCGGCGCCCGCGCCGACCACCGCGCCGACGGGACCGGCCACGACCGCGCCCGCGGTGGCGCCGACGGCGGTGCTGGTGGCCTGCTGGCGGGTCGCGCAGGCCGCGGCGACGAGGCAGAGAGCGGCGACGAGTGAGATCTTGATCATGGAGGCCTCCTGGTCCGCGTCAACGCGCCGCCCCCGATTCGGTTCGGATTACGGGCCGGCGGACGCGCCCGCCCCGGCCGGTCTTGCCCCCGGCGCCCCCCTTGGCCTATCGTGCCCGCGTGACCCATCCCTTCGCTCCCCGGCCGCCGCGCCGCCTCGCAGCCGCCCTCGCGCTCGGCGCCCTCGTGGCGGGGGCCGCTCCCGCCGTGGCGCAGGGCGCGTCGCCCGTCATGGGCTTCGGGGCCCTGCCCGTCTTCGCCTGGCCGCAGCGGGCGGAGGGCGAGGAGGGCCGCTGGTCCGGCTCGCGGGCGCGCATCTCGACGGGATTCGAGGCCGTCTCGTCGCGGCGCTTCGGCAGCTATGCGGGCCCGACCGTCGGGCTCGAGGGTCAGCGGATGTGGCAGGACGGCCGGCTCGTCTACGGCGTGGTCGGCCGGGTCGACTACCTGGCCGCCATCGGCGGGGGCCCCAATCCGGGCTTCGGCGGCGTGGCCTATTCGCGCGACTTCTCGGGGGCGGCCCAGCTGCAGGTGGGCGCGCTCCTCACGCCCGACGTGCTCCTCTACGCCAAGGCGGGGGTGATGGCGGTGCACGAGAAGACGAGCTTCGGGGCGACGCCGGTGTCGACGCCCTTCTCGCGCGAGACCCTCGCGGTCCGCCCCGAGGCGCGCGTCGGGATCGAATGGGCCGTCACGGACCGCATCTCGATCGGGCTCGAGGCCGGCGTGGTCGGGCGCGCCGTCCGGTAGGGCGGCGGCCGCTACAGGAGCAGCATCAGCCCGGAGGCCGCGAGGAGCGCCGCGAGCATCTTGCGGAAGAGGCGCTCGTTCAGGCGTCCGTAGATCCGCCAGCCCATCAGGGCCCCGGCCAGCAGCGCGGGCAGGCTGGCGAGCAGCAGCAGGGCGCCGCGCGCGTCAAGCGCGAGCGCCCCCAGGAGCGCCAGCGTCATCACGTGGGCGAGCAGGATGAAGGGCTGGTAGACGCCCCGGGCCCGCTCCTTGGGCCAGCCGCGCAGCTGGGTCCAGATGGTGGGCAGCACGCCCGAATAGCCGCCCAGCCCCCCGAGGATCCCGCCGGCCAGGCCCACCGCTGCGTCCGCCGCCCGGCCGCCTCCGGTCAGGACGGGTAGGCGCGGCGCCAGCAGGGCGTAGGTGCCATAGACCAGGAGGAACAGGCCGAGCGCCCCCTTGAGCAGGCCGCCGTCGGCCCGCGTGAGGAGGGCGACGCCGATCGGAACCCCGATCAGCCCCCCAACCGCGAAGGGAGCGAGGCGGGGGATCTCGATGCTGGCCCGCATGGGCCAGAGCAGGCCGACATGGAGCAGGCTGCCGCAGGCCACGACCAGCATCGTGGTGTGGAGCGGATCGAGGGCGTGCAGCCAGATCGAGGACGCCATGAGCG
>DASPJU010000015.1:0-8383 GCA_035628475.1 Salinarimonas sp.
TGCCTCAGGATGCGGCTCACGCGGACCGGCGTCAGGCCCAGGAGGTCGCCCGTCTCGCCCGGGGGGAGCGGGAGGCCGTAGGCGCCGTCGTGGACGAGGCCCGCGTCCCCCGGTCACAGCAGGAGCTGGCAGAGCAGGTGGGCCACGGGGCATGGGCGTTGCGCCGGCCGAGGCTGAGCATGCGCTCGCACGCGACGGCGTCCTCGACGAGGGCCGCGCGCCACAGCGCGTCCCGGAGGCCCGCAGGCCTGGCGCAGAGCGCCCGCAGGTCGTCGAGGTAGACGAAGCCGACCCGGCAGGGCGTGATCGTGCCGACGCCGGTGTCGGGGGTGCGCAGATGAAGGCTCGGCAGGTCGGGCAGATCCCCCGGGACATGCAGGGCGACGATCTGCCGCCGGCCGTCGGCCGTGCGCTTGAACGACGACGCGAAGCCCTCCAGCAGCAGGAAGCCGCGGGCCGGCCGGTCTCCCGCGCGCGTCACGTCCTGGTCGGCGCGCAGGGTCCGGACCTGCATCGGCAGCTCCGCCAGGGCCTGGCGCTCCTCGGCCGACAGGGCGAGCATCCGCTCGAGCCTGCCGACGAGCAGCCCGGCCTCCGGTTGCAGGGCCTCGGCCAATCCCCTGGTTCCCCGTCGGCGCGCCGACGCATGCCCCGGCACGATGGTCCGCTCCCATCAGGAGCGAGCGAGCGATCTTAACCTATGGCAATAACATGGGAGCGGCCACCTCCCTCCTCGGTGACCGGGTTCGCGGCGCTCGGATCGCGGCAGGGTGCGATCTGCTCGAAGGAATCTTTTTCCTTGCGCCAGGTTAGTCTCTCGACCTGATTCATGTGCGAGAAGAGGGCATCCCGAGAGCTCTTTCATGACCCCACCTTCGACGGCTCCGAGCCATGTGCTGATCGCCAAGCTCGAGAGCATCACCGACCTCACGCCCGAGGAGCGGGAGGCGATCACGGCCTTGCCCATGCGCGTGCAGGAGGTCCTGGCCGACCAGGACCTCGTGCGGGAGGGCGACCGGCCCGCCCAATGCACCCTGGTGATCGAGGGCTTCGCCTGCCGCTTCAAGTTCACCGACAAGGGCAGGCGGCAGATCTTCGCCTTTCACACGCCCGGCGACATGCCGGACCTGCTCAGCCTGCACCTCAAGACCCTGGACCATAGCGTGGGCACGGTCTCGGCCTGCAGGCTCGCCTTCATCCAGCACGAGCACATGCGCGAGCTGCTGCGGCGCCATCCCCGCCTGACGGACGCGTTCTGGCGCGACACCCTCATCGACGGCGCCATCTTCCGGGAATGGATGCTCGGCCTGGGGCGGCACGACGCGCGCACGCGCGCGGCGCGCTTCTTCTGCGAGATGGTCACGCGGCTGCGCGCCGTGGGTCTCGAGCGGGACGGCACGGTGCCCCTGCCGCTCACCCAGGCGGAACTCGCCGACGCCCTCGGCCTCTCGACCGTGCATGTCAATCGCGTGGTCCAGGAGCTGCGCCGCGAGCGCCTCATCGCGTTCGAGGACGGCGCCCTCACGGTGATCGACTGGGCGGGCCTGACGCTGGCCGGCGAGTTCGATCCAGCCTACCTGCACCTCGACCGGTGAGGCCGGCATGCTGCGCTTCCAACCCGGGAGGGTCGCGACGGGCGTCGACGAGGACGGGATGCTCGTCTGGTCCGAGGAGCGCCTCGTCGCCGTCCTGGTGCGCCTCTCGGAGATCCATGCCGGGCTCGATCTCGTCGGCCACTGGTTCCTGGAGACGGGCTACGGCCGCCTTGACGTAGGGGACAAGCCCACCTTTGCCGACCTCGACGCGGCCCGGGCCTGGATCGCCGCGCGCCTGGGCGTCGAGGGCTGAGGCGCGCGGGGCGTCGGCCGCTCAGTTGTCCCACATGCAGCGGCCGTCGGCGCGCTTGTAGTCCGGCGGGTCGCAGGGGTTCAGGTCGGCCGAGCACCAAGGCACGCAGACGCGCTCGGTCCGGCCCCGGGACGCGACGGGCGGGCCGGCGCGGCGCTCGACGATCACCCGCTCGGAGAGGATCCGCTCGCGGGGGGCGGGGCCTTGGGCGAGGGCGGCGGTCGCCGGCACGAGGGCGAGGGCCGCGAGAAGGACGTTGGCGCGCATCGGGGGCTCCATGGCGGGCGCGTGGTGCGGATCAACCCTGCCCTCCCCCGGGCCGTTCCGTCCCTGCGGCCCGGCGCCGCGCGGCCCTCACAGGATCGGCCGCAGGCGCCCGGCCATCTCGGCGGTGGCGGGATAGTCGATCTTGCCCGAGCCCAGCACGGGGATCGCGGCCACGACGAGCACCGTGCGCGGCACCCACAATTCGGGGAAGCCGTCGGCCTTTGCATGGGCCGTCAGCGCCTCCCGGTCGGCGTCCGGCTTGTCGGTGACCAGCATGAGCTGCTCGCCCTTGCGCGGGTCGGGCAAGGCCACGACCACGTGGTTCGCCTCGGGCCACAGCCCCTGCGCCACGCTCTCCACCGCCGCGAAGGACACCATCTCGCCGCCGATCTTGGCGAAGCGCTTGGCGCGGCCCCGGATGGTGACGAAGCCGTCCTCCACGGTGACGATGTCGCCCGTGTCGTGCCACCCCTCCGGGGGTGCCTCGATCCCGTCCGGGGTGAGGTAGCCCCTCATGACGTTGGCGCCCCGCACCACGAGCCGCCCGCCCTCGTGGATGCCCTCCACGGGGTCGAGGCGCCATTCCAGGCCCGGCAGGAAGCGCCCCACGCTGCCCTGGCGGCTCGCGGCGGGCAGGTTGCAGGCGAGCACGGGCGCGCATTCGGTGGCGCCGTACCCCTCCAGGATCTCGGTGCCCCAGCGGGCCCACAGGCGGCGGGTCTCGTCCTTCACGCGCTCGGCGCCCGCGATCACGTAGCGCACGCTGTCGAGGTCCCCTTCGCCGGCCGCGCGGGCATAGCCCTGGAGGAAGGTGTCGGTGGCGAACAGGATCGTCGCCCCCGTGCCGCCCACGAGCTTGGGGATCTGCCGGTAATGGAGGGGGCTCGGATAGAGCACCACCTTCATGCCGTGGAGGAGGCCTACGAGGATGCCGGCGGTGAGCCCGAAGGAGTGGAAGGCGGGGAGCGGGTTGAACAGGGTGTCGGCCGGCGAGAGCGCGCCGACGGCGTGCTGGGCGATCTGGCCCGCATTGGCGAGCAGGTTGGCGTTGGAGAGCACCACGCCCTTGGGCGCGCCCTCCGAGCCGGAGGTGAACAGGATCACCCCCGGATCGTCCGGGGAGAGCCCCGACCGGCGCGCCACGGCGCCGGCGCGCAGGCTCTCGAGGAGTCCCCAGACCTTGTCGAGGCTCGTGATCGAGGCGCGGACCTCCTCCAGGTACACGACGCGCCGTCCCTCGCCGATCGCCGCCACCACCTCGTCGAGCTTGCCCTGCTCGACGAAGCGCCGCGAGGTGACGATCGTCTCCAGCCCCGCGACCTCGCAGGCCGCGCGCAGGTTCCTGACGCCTGCCGTGAAGTTGAGCATGGCCGGCACGCGGCCCCGGGCGTTGAGGGCGAAGAGCGTGACGGGGAGCGCCTGGACGTTGGGCAGCAGCACGCCCACGCGCTCCCCCGGCCGGGTCAGGCCTGCGAGCTTGCGGCCCAGCACCAGGGCGCCGAGGATCAGCCGGCCATAGGTGAGGGGCTGGCGCTCGGGATCCTCCAGCGCGACCTTGTCGCGCCCGAAGCGGTCCCGCGCCGCGACGAGCGCGCCGAAGAGGGTGGTGCGGGTGGGACCCGCGTCGAAGGGCTCGCTGAACATGGGCTTGGGCCCCCCTGCGCTACTCGGACCCCAGGGTCGCAGCCCCGCCCTCGCCCGGCAAGCCCCGCGGCCGCACGGGCCCGGCGGGATTGCCCGCCACCGTCGCGCCGGGCGCCACGTCCCGGGTCACGACGCTGCCGGCGCCGACGATGGCGTCGTCCCCCACGCTCACGCCGGGCAGCAGGATCGCGCCGCCGCCGATCCAGACGTTGCGGCCGATGGAGACCGGGCGGCCGTTCTCCAGCCCCCTCGCCCGCAGGGCCGGATCGCGCGGATGGTCGGCGGCGAGGATCTGCACGCCGGGCCCGATCTGGCAGCCGTCGCCGATCTCCACCGCGCAGACGTCGAGGATGACGCAGCCGAAATTGATGAAGACCCCGCGGCCGATCCGGATCTGGGCGCCGTAGTCGCACCGGAAGGGCGGGCGGACGACCACCCCCTCGCCGACCGCGCCCAGGAGCTCGCGCAAGATGTCCCGCCGCCGATCCGCCTCGTCGGCGCCGAGCGCGTTGTAGGCCCGCGTCAGCCGGTCGGCACGGACGATCGCCGCCGCGAGCTCGGGATCGTCGGCGCGGTAGAGCTCGCCGGCGAGCATGCGCTCGCGCTCGCTGGCCCCGCTCACGGCGCCACCAGCACCTGCCGGCAGGCGGGCGGCAGCTGCGCCATGGTCATGGGCGGGGGCGGCTTGCCGGGGCGCTTGGGCGCGCGGGCCTCGGCCGAGAACCACCAGTCGAGCTCGGGGCCGCAGCCGTCGCCCGCGGGGGGCGGGTCCTGGTCCGAGCAGCCCTCCTCCCCCGCCGGGCAGGCGAGCCGGATATGGTAGTGATAGTTGTGGCCCGGCGCCGGACGCACCTTGCGCAGCCAGGCGCGATCCGCGCCCGCCTCGCGGCACAGCGCCCGCTTGATCGCGGCGTTGACGAAGATGCGCGCGACCTGCGGCTCCTTGGCGGTGGCGCGGATGAGCGCGGTGTGGGCAGGCGTCCAGACCGCGGGGTCGACGTCGTTCCAGTCGGCGGCCACCACGTTCGTGGCCGACATGAACTCGCGCTCCTCCCGCGACAGCTTGCGGTCCGGCATGGGGCTGAGCCAGATGTCGGCGTCGAGCCCGATCTGGTGCGAGGCGTGGCCCGTGAGCATCGGCCCGCCCCGGGGCTGCGAGATGTCGCCGACCAGCAGCCCCGGCCAGCCGTTGATCTGGGGCACGCGCTTGGACAGCCGCTCCAGGAAGGCGACGAGGTCCGGGTGCCCCCAGTTGCGGTTGCGCGACAGGCGCATGACCTGCCAGGACGGCCCGTCGATGGGAAGCGCGGTGGCACCGGCGACGCAGCCCCGGGCATAGGAGCCGATGGCCCGCGCCTCCAGGTCCGCCGCGTCCGTCTTGCGCCCGAACAACTCCTTGGCCGGAGTCGAGGGATCGCCCGGGTTGGCGATGGGCGGCAGGGGCTTCGGGTCGATTGTCCCCGGGGTCTGGGCGGGCGCGGCGCCCGGCCAGAGCAGCGCCAGGAGGGCGAGGGTGCGAATCAGGATCATGCGGACAGGTTAGCGCGGGTCGCGGGCGGGCGCGTCTCCCCTCTCCCGGACGGGAGAGGGGCCGGGGGTGAGGGATCGCGCCGGGAGGGTCGCTGGAGGGTGCCACCGCTCCATCCCCCTCATGCTGAGGCGCTCCGCGTAGCGGGGCTTCGAAGTTCGCAGGACGCTTCCACAGCCGTCTGGGGACCTCTGGAGCGTCCTTCGAGGCCCTGCTCCGCAGGGCACCTCAAGACGAAGGTGAGGGAGGTACAGCACGAGGTGAGAGCGAACCTCCCGGCCGGCCACCCTCAGCCCCTGGCACTTCGTGCATCCCTCTCCCACCCGGGAGAGGGGAGCGCGCTCCTCAATGCCCCGAGCGTCGCTCGTGGGCGGGGCGGTCGTGGCGGGGGTAGTGGCCGGGGCCGGGCTCGTCGCGGTCGTGGCCGTTGCCCGGCGTGCGGCGCGTCTCGCGATAGCGCCGGTAGCGCTCCGCCGTGCGCTCGTCGTCGCGGCCCTCCGCCCGGCTGGGGCGCAGCATCGCGTAGGCGGCGAGTCCCAGGCCCGCCGCGAGGGCGAGCGTGGTGAGCGGCCGGATCTGCGCCTCCAGGAGCAGGCTCGATCCCCGGTGGGTGCTCGCGATCGAGGAGTGCTCGTCGCCGTCCCGGCGCGGCCGGTAGAGGTTGTCGCGCATCTCGCGCCGGCCCGGCACGGGGCTCGTCTGCGAGGCCTTGCCGGTCCACTCCTGGGCCAGGTCCATGAGCGGCGGGAACAGGTTGCCGAACAGCGAGATCGCCCAGCCGCCGAAGCCCACCACGAGGGAGCGGGTGGGGCTCGTCGCGGCGTGCAGGATCGCGCGCGCCACCACGTGCGGGTCGTAGGTCGGGGGCGGCACCGCGGGGCTCGGCGCGTCCATGTAGTTGCGGGCGTGCTCGGGGTAGGGCGTGTTGATGGCGGCAGGCTTGATGAGCGTCACCGAGATCGGCGCGCCCTCGCGCTCCAGCTCCGTGCGCAACGCGTCCGTGAAGCCGCGCACCGCGTGCTTGGAGGCCGAGTACTGGCCCTGCAGGATCATGGCGCGGTCCGACAGCACGGAGCCGATATTGATCAGCGCGCCGCCCCGCTTGCGCAGGTGCTGCGCCGCGGTGAGCGAGCCGTAGACCACGCCCCAGTAATTCACCTCGAAGAGCTGGCGCT
Source organism: Salinarimonas sp. (assembly GCA_035628475.1). GTDB lineage: Bacteria > Pseudomonadota > Alphaproteobacteria > Rhizobiales > Beijerinckiaceae > Salinarimonas_A. Next base: position 6,463 of record DASPJU010000015.1, read on the forward strand.
GGTCCTCGATGGGGATGCGGTCCATGGAGCCGTAGAGCGCCACCGCCGCGTCGTTGACCCAGGTGTCGAAGCCGCCGAAGCGCTGCGCCGCCTCGTGGGCCACGCGCTCCACGTCCCCGCGCTTGGACACGTCGGCCGCGATCGGCAGCGCCTGGCCGCCGGCCTCGTTGATCTCCCGGGCGACCGCCTCGAGGTCCTCGGCGTTGCGGGCGACGAGGACCACGCGGGCGCCGGCTCGGGCGGCGTCGCGGGCGGTGGCGAGCCCGATGCCGCTGGACGCGCCCGTGATGACGATCGTCTGCTGGTCGAGCGGCTTCAATCGAACGGTCATGCCTTGGCTCCGTGAGGTCAGGAAACCTCGATCAACGCCCCCGCGAATCGGGGGGTTCCGGGCGGGGCGGAACGTCGCGGGCGGCGCGGCGTTGGGGCTTCGAGTTCCCCAGCGAACGGAGACACCCCATGCAGACGGGCGAGATCACCTCCTCGACGGCCCGGGAGACCAACAGCCTCATCGCCAGCGACAAGGTCGAGGGCACCCCGGTGCGCCGGTCGGACGGCGAGAAGATCGGCACGATCGAGCGCCTCATGATCGAGAAGCGCTCCGGCAAGGTGGCCTATGCCGTGATGAGCTTCGGCGGCTTCATGGGCCTGGGGGAGGCCTATTTCACGCTCCCCTGGAACGTCCTGAAGTACAATACGGGCCTCGACGCCTACGAGCTCAACCTCAACGAGGAGCAGCTGCGCGGCGCCCCCCGGCGGACCGCGGAAGGGAACGACCCCTCCTTCGACCGCGACTGGGAGGAGCACGTGCACCGCTACTACAACGCCACGCCCTATTGGGGCGAGAGCGACCCCATGTCGACGGGGCGCTGAGGCGCCTTCCGAGGGATCGCCTGACGCGCGGCGCGGGAGGGATCTCCCGCGCCGCGCGTCGCGTCAGATCGTCTGGTTGTAGGCGCCGACCTCCGGGCTCTCGCGCAGCACGGCGTCCACGGCCGCGACCATCGCCCGCATCCGCGCCTCCGAGGCGGGGCTCTCGGCCACGACGACGAGCTCCGGCTTGTTGGAGGAGGCCCGCACCAGGCCCCAGGTGCCGTCGGCGAGCGTCACCCGCACGCCGTTGACCGTGACGAGATCCGCGATCGGCTCCCCCGCCAGGGGCTCGCCCGCCTCGCGCATGGCCCGGAAGCGCTCCGTCACCCGCGCCACGACGCCGTATTTCGCCTCGTCGGGGCATGTGGGGCTCATGGTCGGCGTGCCCCAGGTCGCGGGCAGCGCCCCATGGAGGTCGGAGAGGGTTCGGCCGGGATGGCGGTCGAGCATCTCGATCACGGCGATCGCGGTGAGCAGCCCGTCGTCGTAGCCCCGCCCCAGCGGCGCGGCGAAGAAGAAGTGGCCCGACTTCTCGAAGCCCGCGAGCGCGCCGAGCTCCCGCACCCGCCGCTTGATGTAGGAGTGGCCCGTCTTCCAATAATCCGTCACGGCGCCGAGCCCGCGCAGCACGGGATCGTCGGCGAACAGCCCCGTCGACTTCACGTCCACCACGAAGCGGGCGCCGGGATGCGAGGCCGCGAGGTCCCGGGCCAGCATGACCCCGACCTTGTCGGCGAAGATCTCCCGCCCCCCCTCGTCCACCAATCCGCAGCGGTCGCCGTCCCCGTCGAAGCCCAGGCCCAGATCCGCGCCCGTCTCGCGCACCTTGTCCGCGATGGCGTGCAGCATCGCGAGGTCCTCGGGATTGGGGTTGTGGCGCGGGAAGGCGTGGTCGAGATCGCAGTCGAGGGGCACGACCTCGCAGCCGATCGCCTCGAGCACCGCCGGCGCGAAGGCGCCCGCCGTGCCGTTGCCGCAGGCCGCCACCACCTTGAGCGGGCGCGTCACCCGCGGCCGGCCCGTGAGGTCCGCCCCATAGCGGGCCGGC
>DASPJU010000016.1:0-2087 GCA_035628475.1 Salinarimonas sp.
ACTCGCAGACGGCGATCTCCACATCGAGCCACGACTGGAACTGTGCCTCCTTCGTCCAGAGAGCGCGCATGGGTTTACGGGAATAGCGGTCGATCATGAGAGGCCTTCGCAGGAGTGATGGCTCGGAGGAAAGCAGGGGCAGGTCGGAGGGCAAAGGGCAAAGAAGTGGGAGGCAGGGGCCATGCCGATGTCCTGTTGTGGCTTTGCCGAGGGGCTGTGGCGGGGCGGGCCAGACCTTCCAACGCTTACTGCCCGCGCCGTGTAATCAGACACAGCTTTCGAACGCTTGAGCTGCCCGGTGGGAGGCAACGGAAGGGGCTGGTACGCGACGGGAGCACCGCAAGCCTCCCCAGGAAGAGGCACCAGACGCCATGGCGCAAGAGACAACACAGTTCTGCAGCGTGACGATGGAAGGCACATGTGGAGAGCGCGTTCGGCGCTGCTCGCTTGCGGAACGCCCGCGTACGATGAGCCCAAGGGAAACTCACTCATGGGCAAGAAGGGATGGCCCCTGACCGGCAAACGACACCGCTGTCTCGAGATTAGAAAGCTCCTCTTCCTTTGAGGACGGCGGGGATCGTCCTGAAGAGGATCTCCAGGTCGAGCAGGAAGCTCTGGTTCTTAATGTAGTAGAAGTCGTACTGCATGTTGAGGGCGAGCGGCAGGTTCTTGCGGCCAATCACCTGCCAGAGCCCCGTGAGGCCCGGCTTCACATCGAGTCGGCGCCGCTCCCAGGGCTGATACTTCTCGACGATGAAGGGCATCTCTGGCCGGGGCCCAACCATGGACATCTCGCCCCGGAGGACGTTGATAAGCTGGGGCAATTCGTCGAGAGAGGTCTTGCGGAGCCAGCGGCCGAAGCGGGTGATGCGTGGATCATCCTCCGCGGTCGGAGCGACGGAATAGGCGGGAGCATCCATCTTCATGGTCCGGTACTTCCAGAGTTGGAAGAGCTCCCCGTCGCGCCCGACACGCTGCTGTTTGAAGAACACTGGTCCTGGACTGTCGCGTTTGATGCGCCAGGCGATCCACCAATGGAAGAACAGCAGCCAGATGATGACCCCCAGAATGGCGCAGCAAAGGTCGAGCGCGCGCTTAAGCATCGTCTGGTGGAAAGGCATGTGGCCATCGCGCAAAGTAACCACGGGGAAGGTGGAGATTTCCTCGACCTTGGCGCTTTCGGTGATGACGCCGAAGATGTTCGAGACCACGTGGACGCTGATGCCACGCCGATCGGCGACGTTCAGAAGGCTCAGCTGGTCGTTGGGGTCGAGGTGTGCGGCAGCGAGGAAGAGCTCCTCGAGCTTGTAACGCTCGACCAGTTCATTGATCTGCTCGGAGGGCCCGAGCACTGCCACGTCGTGCTCGCGTAGGGAGTCGAGGGTCTGCGGCGTCAGATCCTCGCTCTTGGCGGGGATCAAACCTACCAGTGTGAAGCCGATCTCCGGATGATTGCGCAGCGACTCCTTCACCTCGAGGGCCAGCTGGCTGGTGCCGATGATCGCTGAGCGGACCGTGCCGCGTCCTGCGCGCAGGGCTCGGACCTTCAGCGCCCGCAGGACTGTGCGTGAGGAGTAGAGATACATCAGGCCATACAAGGCAGCGAGCAGAATGACGGAGCGGCCGATTTCCAGTTCCTTGAAGAAGAACGCGACGACGATGATGTACAGGAGCCAATGATAGCCAGCTTTGAAGATGAGGCTTGGGCGGTTGAGCGAGGAGAGTCGACGCCGGTGGATGTACAGCCCAAAGGCGAAGCAGTTGGCGATGGCGGTGGCCACGATCAGCGGGTGAACGACGGCGTAGGGAGCAAAGTCGTTGATGGGATAGATGAGGGGATCGAGGGCCGCGCGGGTGAGGTAGGCGAGCTGCCAGGCGAGCGAGAATCCGCCGATGTCTGCCGAGACGAGCAGCACGGAGATCCAATGGGTCTTCCAAAGCGATACTCGAGAGGGAGCGGGAGCAGCGGCGGGAAGCGTCGTGGCGGAGACTTCAGATGCCAGAGCCATAAATTCTCAGGAGACCCCCAACCTTTAGCGCGAGGACGAAGAGACGGGCGTGGGATGCGAAGCGGGTTCTTCGGACTC
>DASPJU010000017.1:0-2582 GCA_035628475.1 Salinarimonas sp.
AGCTCTCTCAGCCAGCGCTCGCCGACCTGGACGATGTGGTCGTAGCGGAGGGCGATGCGGGGCTCGCTCGGCTGCTCGGGTCGTCGCACGAAGACGCCGTAGCGTCCGACCCTGACCCACCCCACCGCGCGGCAGTCCGCGGCCTCCTGGAGGATGGAGGTGTGGACAGGGATCTCCTCGTTCGTAGAGGACACCCGGATGGAGCGGGCAAGGAGGGAGTAGATGGCGGCGCCAAGATGAGCCTCCTCGGCACTGACCAGCCCGGCGACGCTCGAACGGTCCGGAAGGCCCCCGAGGACCTCGATGAAGGCCGCGGGAGCCCAGCGGGTCCAGACCGAGATGGCGAGGCTGATGGGGTCCTTGCGCTCGGGGAGATCCTCGAGCTCGAGAGCGGAGTCGAGGAGCCATTCAAGGACCTCGCGTGTCCTGGACTCCTTGATCTCGGCCCGACTCACCATGCGGGACCAGCGATTGGAGTACGCCTTGTCGGCCTCGCGCCACACGAGCTCGGGACTGCCCGGGCCCTCGGCGCCGCGAAGCCAGAGGGTGATGAGCTCGGCCGCGAAGCGCCTCGGCGCCATCTCGGACCCTGCCGGAGGCGGTTCGGGCGCCGAGGGTGGCGGAGAAGGCACGGGAGGTGACGCCGCGCGACGAAGGCGCCCCTTCCTGTTCGCGGCGAAGGCCTCCTCCGGGAGTCCCGCCGGGTACTTGCAGATCTTCTGGGCGATCTCAATGAGCTCGCGCTCCTCGAGCGGAGGGACACAGCTCTCCTGATTGGTGGTCCTGAGCGCGGCGAGAATCTCGGGCTCTCCCATCCCTTTCTTGCGGAGCTTTCCGGCGTAGCTGAAGAGAGTGTCGTTGCGACCGCCCTGAGAAATGAGTCCGAGTCCGAGTCCGAGGCCGGAGGCGCCGGGCGACTTGTCCGGGCCGCATCGGGAAGGCTGCGCGGGGGCTCGTTTCATGGCGGCGAGAGCGAGCCCGACGAGCCAGGACGGAGGCGGGGCCACGGCGGAGCGGAAGGGGTCGAGCCCATCGATCCACTCGTAGCGCTTGCCGGTCTCGTGGACGGACGGGGCGATGACGAACTGGCCGCCCTCGCCGCGGATGTCGACCCCCGGCGCGATTCGCCCGGCGGTGTTCCGAAGGTCGAGCGGCTCCTTCTCGGAACTCAGCGGCCACGAGAAGAGGATGTGGAGCCCGCCCCGACCGGTCTTCTGGCGGCAGCTTGGGGGGAGGGGGGCGTGTTCACCCTCGAGGCGCTCCAGGCTTTCGAAGCCGCCTGTGTCGGGATCGATGTCGAGAAGGAGAAGGTCACTCGCGCGCCCGGTCGCGATGCCGATGTTGATGCTGTTCCGGCGCGCGAACAGCTTGCGAACCTCCTCGGCGGCCGACGTCGCATTCTTCTGCCAGGCGCGAAGAGCCGGAACCTTGCTGCGCGAACGCACGGGCAGCACGCGCCAGCCAAGCGCGGCGTACTGGAGCGCGGCCTCGAGGATGGCGCTGTTCACGGCGCCACCTCACAAAGCCCCTGGGGCGTGTAAAGGGCCCGGGGACCGATGAAGGCGACGAGGCCGCGCGCGACGAGCTGGCGCACGGCGATCTCGGCGGAGACCCGCGAGCACTCGGCCTCGTCGGCGAGGGCCGCGGTGTTCGCGCCGAGCTCGGGCAGGAGCTCGAGGATGACCCGCTCCCGGGCGGCGAGGGGCTGGGGGCGAGCGTCCATCACGGCGCCACCTCCGGGCACTCGCCGCGGGCCAGGAAGGCGGCGAAACACGCCTCGCACATCCCTCGCGGGCCCCGCACGGCGATGAGGACACCCGTCTCCGTGTCCCGAGCATCGAGCTCCTCCTCGTCGAGGGTGAGCACCGGGAGGGAGGGTAGGCCCCGGCTCGAGCCGCAGGTGCGGCAAAACACCGCGGGGGCGGGCGCACCGCTCAGGTAGTACTTGGCCGCTCCGTAGACGGCGGCGGTCACGAGACAGAAGGCGAGCTTCAGCACTCGAGGTCGTCCGCGCTCAGGCCCGCGCCCCGGCAGAGCTCTCGCTGCCGCCGCGCTGCATCGACCGCGCCCGCAATGCGCTCGTCGAGCCGCCCGCATTCCTCGCAGATGGAGCGCGGCGCCTCGGCGAGGAGCTGCTCCTCCGCGGCCTCGGCGGTGTCCGCGCGTTCCCGCGCATGCGCCAGGGCGGCTTCGAGCTCGCGGACGCGAGCCGCCTCGAAGCGCTCGAGCTCGGCGATGCGTCCGCGGAGCTCCTGAACCTCGAGCTCGTGGCGCAGCTCGGCGACCTCGGCCTCGGCGAGGGCGAGCTTGCCCCGGCCGACGGCGATCTGGACGGCCATGCGCGTCTCGGCGACGCGGCGCGCGACCCGCCAGGCCCACTTGCTATAAGAGGAGGCCGCGGCGAGCGCCCCACACGCCGCCGCGACCAGCCCGAGGAAGTAAAATCCCGCCACCATATACATCCCCCCTTTTGAAGCTCGCGCCGGGACTCGAACCCGGACCCTCCCGCAAGGGCTCTCACCGAACAAGCGGGGCTCTACCGTTTGGAGCTACGCGAGCGGTTCGGTCCGGGAACGCCCCGG
>DASPJU010000018.1:0-2114 GCA_035628475.1 Salinarimonas sp.
GCGCGCCGACGAGATCGCCCCCGAGCCGCCGCCCATGGCCGAGGGCGTGGCGGACGAGGCCGCGCGCGATGCGGACGATCCCGATTGAGGAGGACGCGATGAAGGACCTGATGGGCATCATGAAGCAGGCCCAGGCCATGCAGGCCAAGATGGCCGAGATGCAGGCCGAGATGGAGGGGCTCGAGGTGGAGGGCGCGGCCGGCGGCGGCGCCGTGCGCCTCGTCATGACCGCCAAGGGCCAGATGAAGGGCGTCACCCTCGACCCATCGCTCCTGAACCCGGACGAGAAGGAGATCCTCGAGGACCTCATCGTCGCGGCCGCCAACGACGCCCGCGTCAAGGCCGAGCGCCTGATGCAGGAGCGCATGGCCGAGGTCACCAAGGGCCTGCCCCTGCCCCCGGGGCTGAAGCTGTTCTGAGCCGATCGTTCACGGATTCCGGCGATGATGGCGCCGGGACGGGCGGGGACGATGCAGCACGGGACGGGACGCCGCACGGGTCTGAGGCGGGCGGGCAGCCGATGAGCATCGAGCTGCGCCCCCTGCAGGCCCTGCGCCTGTGGCACGACACCCATCTCGACCTCGTGCGGGACGGGGCCGCCGACCTGTCGGCGCGGCAGGTCGCCATCCTCCTGACCATCTATCTCGAGACACCGCCCCACACGGTGCGGGGCCTCGCCCGGCGGCTCGGCGTGACGAAGCCCGTGGTCACCCGGGCGCTGGACACCATGGGCAAGCTCGATCTCGTGGCCCGGCGCCGGGACGAGCTCGACCGCCGCAACGTCATCGTCCAGCGTACCGTCAAGGGCGCGCTGGCCGTCGAGCGACTGGGCGACCTCGTCGTCGCCAAAGCCAGGATGCTGCCCCGATGATCCACGATCCCCGCCTCGTCCCCGCCCGCCCCGACCTGGCCGACGAGCGCCTGCGCGGCCAGGTCTAGGCCGAGCGTTTCGTCCCCGGCACGCCCGCCCGGGTCGCCGCCCCGAGCGCGCCCCTGCGGCGGCGCCCCGCCCCGGACGCGGGCTACGACACCGAGGCCCTGATGGGCGAGGCGGTGCGGGTCTTCGACGAGGAGGAGGGCTTCGCCTGGGTGCAGCTCGAGCGCGACGGCTATGTGGGCTACATGCCCTCCGAGGCGCTCGGCCCCGCCGATCCCGCGCCCACCCACCGGGTCGCGGCGGTCCGCACCTTCCTCTATCCCGGCCCGAGCCTGAAGCTCCCGAACGCGGGCCACCTGTCGATCGGCGCCGCCGTGACCGTGACGGGACGCGAGGGCGACTATGCCCGCCTGCCCTCGGGCTTGTGGGTCTTCGCCGGCCATCTCACGGAAATGGACTCCGCCGAGCCCGACTTCGTGGCCGTGGCCGAGCGCTTCCTGCACGCGCCCTATCTGTGGGGCGGCAAGACGGGGCTGGGGCTCGACTGCTCCGGCCTCGTCCAGGTCTCGCTCCAGGCGGCCGGCCGCGCGGCGCCCCGCGACAGCGACATGCAGGAGCGCGCGCTGGGCACGGCGGTCGAGACCCGCGACGACCTGGCAGGCCTGCGGCGCGGCGACCTCGTGTTCTGGAAGGGTCATGTGGGGATCATGGCGGACGCCGCGACGCTGCTGCACGCCAACGGCCACCACATGCGGGTGACGCTCGAGCCCCTCGCGGGGGTGCGCGACCGGATCCGGGCGAACGGCTACGGGGGCATCACGGCGGTGAAGCGGCTGGACGATTAGGCGCCGCCTCCCCTCTCCCACGGGGAGAGGGGTGACACGGCTGGCGGGTCCGCATCATGCCCGCCCATCCCACCCTCCACCTCGTCCCGAGGTGCGAGCGGAGCGAGCCTCGAAGGGCGTTCCAGGGAACTCCGTCTCTCGTGGCAGGCGTCCCACGTGCTTCGAGGCTCAGCCTCCGCTGAGCACCTCGGCATGAGGGGGATGACTGGTTCACGGTCGTAACCCCCTCACCCCCTGGCGCTTCGCGCATCCCTCTCACCATGGGGGAAGGGAGGCCCCTCCAGCGGCAGCGCCAGGGTCGCGCGCAGGCCCGGGCGGTTGTCCTCCAGCACCAGGCGCCCGCCATGAAGGCGCGCGACCGCCGCCACCAGGCTCAAGCCGAGGCCGAAGCC
>DASPJU010000019.1:0-5688 GCA_035628475.1 Salinarimonas sp.
TCAGCAGGTCGCCGAGCGGGAGATTCCAGATTCCCCCTGACATCATCGGCACCGCAAGGATGACCATCTCCCATGGATCGGTTCCCGCCGCATCACCGATGATGCCGGTCAGGCCGAGATTGAAGATGATGAAGGGGATGATGAGCAGCGGAATGTTGCGCAGCACCGGAGATCTCCCGTGGAGAGCATGATCCCGAAAAGCCGCCGGCTTCCCGGAAAGGATCATGCGACTAACGTCCCGCTCTCTGTAAAGGCCGCGCCGGGCCGCGCGTCAAGGCCAACGACGATCGTCAAAAAAGAAAGGACCGGCGATGGCCGGTCCTTCGATCCGTCGTCCGTGGGAGGGCTTCTCAGCTCTCCTTCGGCTCCAGCACCTGCCGGCCGCGATACATGCCGGTCTTCAGGTCGATATGGTGCGGACGGCGCAGCTCGCCCGAGTCCTTGTCCTCGACATAGGTCGGCGCCTTGAGGGCGTCGGCGGAGCGGCGCATGCCGCGCCGGCTCGGCGACGTCTTTCGCTTGGGAACGGCCATGGGAACACTCCAGTGATAGGGGCGACGCGTCCGCCGGTTCCGGGCCGCTCGCGATGTGTCGGAAGCGCGCGCTTATACAGACGAACGGGGCGCGTGGCTAGACCCGTTTCGCGGGACGCGGCGCGCGCCCCGATCGCCGCTCACAGGCACTCCGTCAGCGGGCCCGCCGCGGCCATGCGGGCCGTGAGGCGGTCGGCCAGGCGCCGGTGGCCCGCCGAGGGGCGGGAGGGGTCGCGGCGCTTCGGATTGGGCAGGGCGGTGGCGAGCAGCGCCGCCTCCCGCCGGGTGAGATCGCGGGCGCTCTTGCCGAAATAGGCCCGCGCGGCCGCCTCGGCCCCGAAGATCCCGTCGCCCCACTCGGCGACGTTGAGATAGACCTCCATCATCCGCCGCTTCGACCAGACGAGGTCGAGCCACAGGGCGACTGGGATCTCGATCCCCTTGCGCAGGTAGGAGCGCCCCGGCCAGAGGAAGAGGTTCTTGGCGACCTGCATCGGGATCGTCGAGGCGCCGCGGCTCGGCCCGTCCTCGTCGTCGATCACGTCGCGCAGCGCTCCCCAGTCCACGCCCCCGTGGCGGCAGAAGCGGCCGTCCTCCGAGGTGACGACGGCGCGCGGCAGATGCTCGCTCACGGCGCCGAGGGACACCGCCCGCCGGTCGACCGGGGACAGCGTCAGCCAGCGCCCGAGCATCAGGGTAGAAGGGGGCGTCACGAGCCAGTAGAGCAGGCTCAACGTCATGAAGGCCGCGACGAGCCCCGCGAGCGCTAGACCGATTCCCCTGGCGATCCGACCGATCATGCGCCGTGCCTCCTCGCGCCCGTTTAGGGCAAAGCCCCGGCAAAGCGAAGCCGCCTTGACCGCCCGCACGGCCTCGGGCAAGCCGGGGCCATGGACCAGCCCCGCGATCCGCTCCCCTTCCCCCAGCGCCTCGCCGCCGTCGCGGGCGAGGTGGAGGGCCTGCTCGAGAGCCTGCTCGGCGACGCCGCCGGCCCTGGCGAGATCGCCAGGCCGGCCCGCCTCCTGCAGGCGATGCGCCACGGCGCGCTGGGGGGCGGCAAGCGCCTGCGACCCTTCCTTGCCGTCGAGACGGCCCGGCTCCTCGGGCGCGCCGGGCTGGGTGCGCTGCGGGCCGGCACGGGTGTGGAGCTCCTGCACTGCTATTCTCTCGTCCACGACGACCTGCCCGCCATGGACGACGACGACCTGCGCCGCAGGCGCCCGACCGTGCACCGGGCCTTCGACGAGGCGACCGCGATCCTCGCCGGCGACGCGCTCCAGACCCTCGCCTTCGAGGTGATGGCCGACCCCGCCACCGACCTCGATCCGGGCGTGCGCGCCGACTTGGTCCTGGGCCTCGCCCGCGCCGCGGGCTTGGGCGGCATGGCGGGCGGGCAGATGCTCGATCTCGCGGCGGAGGGCCGCTACGGAGCGGCCCCCCTCGACGAGGCCGCCATCCGCACGCTGCAGGCCATGAAGACGGGCGCCATCCTCGCCTTCGCGGTGGAGGCGGGCGCGATCGTCGGGCGGGCCGACGCGGGCGCCCGCGCGGCGCTCCTCGCCTTCGGCCGGCACCTCGGCGCCGCCTTCCAGATCGCCGACGACATCCTGGACCGCGAGGCCACGACCGAGCAGCTCGGCAAGGCCGCCGGCAAGGACGCGGCTGCCGGCAAGGGAACGCTCGTGGACGCGCTGGGGCTGGAGGGCGCCAAGCGCGAGGCGGGGCGCCTGCTCGAGGCGACGCTCGCCGCCCTCGACGGCTTCGGGCCGGCCGCGGACGGGTTGCGCGAGGCGGCGCGCTTCACGGTGACGCGCTCGAGCTGATGATCGCGATCCGTGCCGCGACGCCCGAGGACGTGCCCTTCGTGGCGGGGCTGGAGCGAGCGCCCTCGAGCGAGGGCTTCGTCGCCCGCTTCGAGCCCGAGCGCCACGCCCGCGACCTGGCGGACCCCGCCAACCTCTATCTTATCGGCGAGCGCGACGGCGCGGCGATCGGCTTCGCGATCCTGTGGGGCCTCGACGATCGGCGCCACGGCAACGTGCTGCTCAAGCGCGTGGCCGTCACGGCCCCCGGCACCGGCGTGGGGCGGACCTTTCTCAGGGCCGTGATCGAGCGGGTCTTCGCCCGGCCCGAGAGCCATCGCCTGTGGCTCACCGTGGCGGACCACAACGCACGCGCCCGGCACGTCTACGAGGGGCTCGGCTTCGTCCTGGAGGGCCGGCTGCGCGAGGCGCATTGGTCGCCCGAGCGCGGGCGCTACGACGCCCTCCAGATGTCGCTGCTGCGCCAGGAATGGGAGAGCGCGCGGGGATGAGGAGCCTCTCCCTCAGGGCTGCTCGGGAAGGACCGAGAGATCCCCGTCACCTCACCCCGTAGAAGTCCCTCACCCGGTCGCCGAAGGCGGGGTCCCCGAAGGGGTCCTCGCCGGCCCCGTGGCGGGGCGCCTCGCCGAGCTGGCCCGGGTCGATGTCGACCACGTAGCCCTCGAGCCGGGTGTCGTAGACCAGCGTCTTCCAGGGCAGGGGATGGTAGCTCTCGCCGAGCCCCAGGAAACCGCCGAAGGACAGGACCGCGTAGGCGACCTGGCCCGTGTACTTGTCCACCATGAAGTTGTGGATCGTGCCGAGGGACTCCCCCTGCCGGTTGTAGACGGGGGTGCCCTCGACCTTGCTCGAGGCGATCAGCCGCTTGGTCTCGTCGATCGCCACGCCCTCGCCCGAGGGATCGAGCTGCATCGAGCCCGCCCCGCGCAGGGGCGTCTCGTCGGGGGTGGGCAGATCGGTGGGCATGGCCGGGCTCGCGCGAGGGGTTTTCCCCTCAACGGCCAGGCTCCCGCGCACGTTCCCGCGCTCAGGGCTGGGCGTCGACGATCGCCTGGACGCCCGCGCTCTCCCCGGCCCGGACCGCGCGACGGGCCTCCCGCCGCTCGGCCGCCGCGAGCCGGCGCTCGGCCAGCGCCTGTGCCCTGGCCTCCGCGCGTTCGGCGCGGGCCTGGGCGCGCTCGGCCCGGGCGAGGCGGCGCAGCTCCGAGCGGCTGACCGGCTCGGACCCGGCCTCGACCGCGAGGGCTCCCGTGGCTCCAGGATCGCCGGTCGCGACGGGCGTCGCGAAGAGGGCCGCGATCGGCGTGGGCGCGGGCGACGCCGCCGCGACCGCCACCGGCGCTGGCGCCGACCCGGTGGCGAGGCGCCCGATCAGCCCCTGCCGCTTCGCCTCGTAGTAATAGCCCCGGCTGTAGAGCGAGACGGCGCGGCTCTCGCTGCCGCCCGCGACGCGATAGGCGTTGGCGAGGTAGGGCACCGCGTAGGCCATGTTGGTCTGGGCGTCGAGGAGGCCCGCCGCCGAGCCGCGATAGCCCATGCCGCGCGCGGTGGCATGGCGGATCTGCATCAGCCCGAAATTGCCGCGGCTGACCGCCCGCGCATTGTAGTTGCTCTCGCGGCGGATCACCCGGTGGATCAGGGAGGCCGGGACCCCATGGGCGGCCGCGTAATGCTGCACGAGGGCATCGATGGTGCCGCGGTCTGCGGCCGTCGCTTGGCCCGCGCAGAGCGCGAGGACGCAGCCGATGGCGAGGGGTATCCGCATGATCGATCCTCCGTTGGAGGAGCCCGGATCATGGCGAAATGTGGCGACGTGGCGTCACCTTGACAGTAACGGGGCGATTATCCCAGAAAAACGGCCTCTGGTTTCCGTCGTGCGACAATCAAGGCGTGTATTTGGAACCAATTCGAGGCGAGAACGTTGGGTCATGTTTCGCGTCGTTCCCTCCCATGGAAACGGCACGAATCTCGACTATAGCCTGTCAGCGCCCCGGCCGCTCCCCGGCGGCCCAGGCGATGGCCTGTTCGGTCCTGTCGTTGCCCCAAAACATCTCGCCGTCGTCGGTGAAGAAGGTCGGCGCCCCGAACACCCCGCGCGAGCGCGCTTCCTCGGTGACCGCCTTGAGCCGCGTCTTGTTGGCCTCGCCGCTGGCCGCCTTCAGGATCGCGTCCGGGTCGAGGCCGAGCGAGGCCAGCACCTCAGCCACGGCCGCGGGCTCCGCGATGGAGCGGCCCTCGCCGAACTCGCGGGCGAACACCGCCCTGGTGAAGGTCGGTCCCCAGGGGTGATCGGCGCCATAGAGCGCCACGCGGGCCGCGACGAGCCCGTTCTGGGGAAAGGGATCGGGCCGGCGCACCGGCACGCCGAAGCGCGCGCCCTCCCGCTCCATGTCGCGCCACATGTAGCGGCCCTTGGCGGGGTAGAGGTTGAAGGGCGAGCTGGACCACCCTTGGGCCGCGAAGATCGGCCCGAGCAGGAAGGGCCGCCAGCGCACCTCCACGCCCGCGACGGAGGCGAGCTCCTCGATCCGCATCGCCGCCAGATAGGAATAGGTGGAGGCGAACTCGTACCAGAACTCGAGGACGGGGCGGCGCATGAGGGCTCCTGCGGGTTCGCAGCGGTCAGGGTGAGCGCTTCGGCGCGGTTTGCCAAGGGCTGGACCGGCCCCGCGCGGCGGACCGGGCGGAATGGGACGGCGGCTCCCGCGATCCGCGTGGGACAGCCCGTCGCCGCCCGCCCTCCGGCGCGATCGAGGCCGGTCCGGCACCCAGGCCGCGAGGCCTGCGGAACGCAGGAATCGGCCCCTCGCATGTCCCGACAGGGCGGGGCATCCCGCTCGGGCTTGCGGCCGCGGATGCCGCCCGCCCGAGGTTAACCAATGGTTGTGAAACTTTCCTGCGCAGGCCGGGACCCGTCTATCCTGGGATGGCGGTGGTTGAAGGGCGCGCGCCGATGTCGACGACGATGGAAAAGCCGGATCGCTTGGCCGACGATTCGTCGCTGTTCATGGGGCTTCCCATCGCCAGGGCGGCCGGGGTCTTCGCGCCGCGCGCGGAGACGGAGCTGCTGGCCCGGACCGTCCTCGATCTCCTGGCCGATGCCGGGCCCGCGCGCGTGATCGACATGTGCTGCGGCAGCGGCAACCTGACCTGCGCCGTCGCGGTCCGCAGGGACCACGTCCGGGTCCTGGCGGTCGACCTCCTGCCCGAGGCCGTCGAGGCGACGCGGCGGAACGCGGAGCGCTTCGGCGTGGCCTCGCGGGTCGAGGCGCGCCAGGGCGACCTGTTCGAGGACCTCGAGGCGCAGCTCGTCGAGGGAGGTGTCGACCTGG
>DASPJU010000020.1:0-3381 GCA_035628475.1 Salinarimonas sp.
GCCTGACCCCACTCATGTCGATGGCGCAGGCGCTTCAGCGCAGAGGTGACGTCTTTGCGCTGCATGCCTGCCTACGGTCCCGGTCTGACATGCCGTTCCGGTCCTGGTTGGAGGGACTTGAGGCGCAGGGCGTGGCATTCATCCATGCCAGCCAGGGCGGCGGCGCCGGCCGGCTCGACCTGGCAGCGCTCCTCTCCGGAGTACCCCAGGACACCCACATCTACTGCTGCGGCCCCCGTCGCATGATCGACGCGGTGCTGCAGGCAACTCAGGATCGACCGCACGATCACATCCACATCGAGCACTTCGGCGGCGCGCCCGTTGCAGCCGGCACAGAGGCCTTCACGGTCGAACTCGCCCGTTCGAAAAAGCGCATTCCTGTCGCTGCTGGAATGACCATCTTAGAGGCCTTGCGCGAGTCGGGCGTCGAGATCGAGGCCTCCTGCGAGGGGGGCGTCTGCCTGACCTGCAAGACCCGCTACCTCGAGGGCACGCCCATTCACCGGGATCTTGTCATGAAGCCGGCCGATCGACGGGAGTTCATGACTCCCTGCGTTTCGGGCTGCGCGAGCGAGAGGCTGGTTCTGGACCTGTGAGCGGCACCTTAGCTTCGCGAGCCGCGCCGTCTCTTGCAACCACGACCAGCGCTTGAGCCCGCGCAGGACCAATGCGCCGCAGCCGGTGCTTGAGGTGGCCTTCAAAGCGCATGCTGTCGCCCGTTCCGAGCACCACGGAGTGATCGGCGAAGGCGACCTCCACGATTCCGTCGAGCACGAAGATCATCTCGTCGCCAGCGTGCTCGCCGATGTCGCGGTCACCGCTCTCACCAGGTTCCACAATGAAGGCGGAGAGGTGGTGCTGCCCGTCGTCCTGGAACAGCGCCTGATAGGCGTGCCCGCCACGGTCCGCTCCGTACGGGAGACGGTCCGCGGCACGAACGATCGTGATCGCGGAGCGCTCGACCTTGTCGCCGAAGAGCTGACTCAGCTCAACATCAAAGGCGTCGGCGAGCTTCATCAACGTGGTGATCGAAGGCGTCTTCTCCCGGCGCTCGAGGCGGGACAGATAGCCCTTATCGAGGCCAGCGGCGGTAGCCAATTGATCGAGGGTCAAACCCGATCTGGTTCGCAGGGAGCGGATCCGCGCCGCGATCCCATGGATCCTGTCCTGAGGGGTGCGGGCGGGCTCGGCGCCAATGGTGGTTTCCCCATCTACCAAATGCGGGGTGATCGTTCGAGGGGAGGACCGGGGCACGTGGATCAGGTTCCCTGTTGCTCATGAGACAACATTTTGCCTAGACTGGCCGTGTTGCCAAGGGGAGGGCAGAATGAAGCGTCGCGATGTTCTTAAGTTAGGTCTCGCCAGCGGGGCGACCACGGTCGCGGCACCCGCCCTTGCGCAGTCACAGCCGACAATCCGCTGGCGAGTGCAGTCAAGCTTTCCGAAGTCGCTCGATACCGTTTTCGGAGGCGCTATGACGGTTGCACAGCGCGTCTCGAAACTGACCGAGGGCCGTTTAGAGCTTCAGGTCTTCTCGGCGGGTGAGATCGTTGGGCCACTCCAAGTGCTGGACGCCGTGCAGAACGGCACGCTTGAGGCCGGCCACACGGCAGGCTTCTACTACATCGGCAAGATGCCGGCGCTCGTCTTTGATACCGGCGTGCCCTTCGGCATGACGCCTCGCCAGCATAACGCCTGGATGCGTTATGGCGGCGGTCTCGACCTGATGCGTGATCTGTACAAACAGTTCAACGTCGTCCAGATGCCATGTGGCAATACCGGCGCGCAGATGGGTGGCTGGTTTCGCAAGGAGATCAAATCGATCGACGATCTCAAAGGG
Organism: Salinarimonas sp.; assembly: GCA_035628475.1. Taxonomy (GTDB): domain Bacteria; phylum Pseudomonadota; class Alphaproteobacteria; order Rhizobiales; family Beijerinckiaceae; genus Salinarimonas_A. Next base: position 1,841 of record DASPJU010000020.1, read on the forward strand.
CTTAGAATGCGGGCAGCCGGCTTCCTTGGCACGGTCTTCTCTAAGCTCGGCGTCGTCGTGCAGCAAATCCCTGCCGGCGATATCTATCCGGCCCTCGAGCGCGGTACGCTCGATGCCGTGGAATGGGTCGGTCCATACGACGACGAGAAGCTGGGTTTCCACAAGGTCGCGAACTTCTACTATGGACCCGGTGTCATGGAGCTCGGCGCGTCCATCACCTTCATTGCGAACGAGGCAAAGCTCGGCGAGCTGCCGCAATTCTATCGGGACGCCCTGGAAGCGGCCTGCGCCGAAGCCAATCTCGATATGCTCGCGAAGTATGACGCCTACAACATGCAGGCCCTGCGCCGGTTGCTGGCCCTGAACGTCAAACTGGGATTCTGGCCTAACGAGGTGATGAAGGCCCTGCAGGCTGCCACTACGGAGGCATTTCAGGAATACGCCGCCAAGGATGCCACGTTCGCGCGGGTCTATCAGCACTGGAAGGCATTCCGCGACGATCAGGTCCTCTGGAGTTCGATCAACGATGGAGCGGCAGAGCGCTTTCTTGCCAGCAACCGCAGCTAGTCTCGACCCGATGAGGCTCTACGATCACCACCTCTCCGGCAACGGTCACAAGGTTCGGCTCCTGCTGTCCATGCTGGGGCTGCCGCACGAGCATGTCTTCACCGACGTGCCGAGCGGCCGCCCCCAACAGGATCCGGCCTTTGCGGCGCTCAACCCGTTGCTCCAGATCCCGGTTCTCGTGGATGGAGAGGCAGTGATCTGGGATAGCCAAGCCATCCTGGTCTATCTTGCCCGGCGCTACGGTCCAGAGTGGTTCCCACTTGATCCTGAGCCCGCGGGGTTGGTGATGCAGTGGCTCTCCTTTTCCACCAACGAGATCAACAACAGCCTTCAGCAGGCTCGGCTCTATTACCTGCTCAATGAACACCATATCGATATCGAGTTGATGACGAAGAGGGGCGTGCGGGTGCTCCGGATCCTTGAGGATCACCTGAGTGACCGTGACTGGCTAGCCCTTGACCAGCCCACCATCGCCGATCTCGCCTGTTATCCCTATGTTGCGCTTTGCAGGCAAGGAAAGCTGCACCTTGACGATCACGTGCACGTGCTTGCCTGGATGAGGCGCATCGAGCACCTTCCCGGCTACATCGCCATGCCTGGGATCAACCCGCAGGCCTAACGGTTCCTCGACACGTGCCGTGTGAAGGTCGGCAGCCTTGATCACTGCCGCGCGTGGGAGTTGACATGACAGCAGAACCGCCACGCCAGGATGGCACCCTGCTGATCCGCTGAGACCTATCGCGTACCATCAGAGCTTCCCGATCTGCTCAGGCACTCGCACTCGTGCGGGTTAGGTCTCAGGCCGTGCGGCCCGCCAGCCGATCCTCCTCGCATCACGGGCGTGCCGCCCACTCAGGACAGGACCTCCTATGATGAACCCCTCTTCCACGCAGGCAGGCAACGGGACGCCCACGAGCCACTACGTTCCCCTGCGCGGCCGTTGGGAGGAGGTCGCGCCCGAGCGCGCGGGTCTT
>DASPJU010000021.1:0-6650 GCA_035628475.1 Salinarimonas sp.
GGCTTCATGGGCTGCTCGGCGGCCGTGAACGCGCTCAAGGTGGCCCATCATGTCGTGCGCTCGGACCCGGGCGCGAAGGTGCTCGTGATCAACATCGAGCTCTGCACCCTGCACCTCCAGCAGACGGCGGATCTCGAGCGCATCCTCTCGGCGCTCCTGTTCGGCGACGGCTGCGCCGCGACGCTCGTGACCGCCGAGCCCACGGGCATCGCGCTCAAGGATTTCCGCGCGGCGACGATCCCGGACACGGGCGGCCACATCACCTGGGACGTGGGCGAGCAGGGCTTCGACATGCACCTGTCCGGCGACGTGCCGGCCCAGATCCAGAAGGCCCTGCGCGGCGAGTCGGCGCGCAACGATTCCGGGGGCATCTTCCGCGGCCAGACCAAGCACGACGTCGAGCTGTGGGCCGTGCACGCGGGCGGGCGCACCGTGCTCGACGCCGTCGAGGCGGGGCTGGAGCTCGACCCCGCGGCCTTGCGCTGGTCGCGCGGCGTGCTGCACGATTTCGGCAACATGTCCTCGGCCACGATCATGTTCGTGCTCGACCGCATGATGCGGGAGATGCGCCGCGCGGCCGACGGCTTCGGCATGGCCTTCGGGCCCGGCCTGGTGGCCGAGACCTTCCGCTTCCGCCTGGTCGGGTGAGGCGGATGCCGGACCTGGCGTCGCGCAGCCGCGATCCGGAGCTGATGGACGCCGACGGCGTGCCCTACGAGGAGTTCCGGGACTGCCTCCGGGACCTCTCTCGCGTCAACACGGTGACCCTCGCCCGACGCCCGACGCTCGCCTGGCTCGAGCGCGCCACGCGCGGGCTCGACCGGTTCACGCTCCTCGACGTCGGCTATGGCGAGGGCGACATGCTCCGGGCCGTGAGGGCTTGGGCGCGCCGGCGCGGGATCGAGGCGGAGCTGATCGGCGTCGACCTCAACCCGTGGAGCGCTCGCGCCGCGCGGGCCGCGACCCCCGGCGGCGGCATCGACTATCGCACGGGGGATGTCTTCGCCTTCCAGCCCGACCGGCCGATCGACCTCGTGATCAGCTCGCTCTTCACCCATCACCTGCCCGACGAGGCGCTCGCGCGGTTCGTCTCGTGGATGGAGGCGACGGCCCGGCGGGGCTGGTTCGTCAACGACCTGCATCGCCTCGCCTTTCCCTATCACGGCTTCGGGCTGCTCGCCCGGCTCGCCCGCTGGCACCGCTTCGTGCGGCACGATGGGCCGGTCTCCATCGCCCGCAGCTTCCGGCCCGAGGACTGGGAGCGGACCGTCGCGGCCGCGGGGCTCGGGCGCGAGGCGGTCGAGATCCGCCGGGTCTTCCCCTTCCGCCTGTGCGTCGGGAGGCTGCGGTGAGGGCGCAGGTCGCGATCGTGGGCGCCGGCCCCGCGGGCGCCGTCGCGGCCTGCCGGCTCGCGCAAGCAGGCCGCCGCGTGCTCGTCCTCGAGCGCGAGAGCGGGCCGCGCGACAAGATCTGCGGTGAGTTCGTGAGCGTCGAGGCGCAGGCCGCCCTGGCCCGGGCGGGCGTGGATTGCGCGGCGCTCGGCGCGGCGCCGATCGGGACGTTGCGCCTCGTGGAGGGCGAGCGGAGCGCCGAGACGACGCTGCCCTTTCCGGGTTTGAGCCTCACGCGGCGGGTGCTCGACGAGGCGCTCATCGACGCCGCTCGCCGCGCGGGCGCCGAGGTGGCGCGCGGCGTGTCGGTGCGGCGTATGGAGGTAGGCGACGGAGGCGTTCGCTTCGTGCTCGACGGCGGGGCGCTCGACTGCCCGACCGCCTTCCTCGCCACGGGCAAGCACGACCTGCGCGGCGCCAAGCGCGATACCGCCGGCGCGCGCGACAGCCTCGTCGGGCTCAAGATGTATTTCGACCTGCGCGCCGATCAGCGCGCCGCGCTCGCGGGCGCCGTCGAGGTGATCCTCTTCGAGGGCGGCTATGCGGGGCTCCAGCTCGTCGAGCGCGGCCGCGCGAATCTGTGCCTCCTCGTCGAGGGCGCGCGCTTCTCGGCGCTCGGGCGGGATTGGGGGGCGCTTCTCGACGCGCTCTTCGACGAGTGCCCGCATCTCGCGCGCCGGCTCGACGGGGCGCGGGCGCTGCTCCCTAGGCCCCTCGCCATCGCGCGGGTGCCGTACGGCTTCCTGCACCGGCCGGCCCCCGCAGACGGCGAGGGGCTGTTTCGCCTCGGCGACCAGGCCGCGGTGATCCCCTCCTTCTCCGGCGACGGCATGGCGATCGCCATGCATAGCGGGCGCCTTGCCGCGGAGGTCTATCTCGAGCACGGGGCCGCGGCCTCGCTCTTCCACGCGCGCCTGCGGCGCGATCTCGGCCGACCCCTGCGGCTTGCCACGGCGCTGGACGCCGTGGGCCGGCTCGCACCCGGGCGCCGGGCCCTCATGGGCGCCTGCCGGCTCTGGCCGGGCGCCATGCGGCTCGCCGCCAGCGGAACCCGCGTGCCGTCCCGGGCGAGGCTGGCGTGAGGGCGTCAGATGCGTCCGCCGGTCCGCGCGATCTCCGGGATCGCGGCCTCGATGGCCTTGATCCGGGCTGCCGGCGCCGGATGGGTGGAGAGGATCGCCGGGCCGCCCCCGCCCATGCTCTCCATGCGCCGCCACAGGCTCACGGCGTCGGCGGGGTCGTAGCCGGCGCGCGCCATGGTGGCGAGACCCAGGCGGTCGGCCTCAAGCTCCTGGTTGCGGGAATAGGGCCGCATCACCCCGAACTCCACGCCGACGCCGAGCAGCGCCGCGATCTCCGCGCCGAAGGGCACGTCGCCGAGGTTCAGCACGAAGCCCACCACCTGCTGCACCCAGCCCCTCGCGAACTCGGCGGTGAGGCGCTCGCGGGAATGCTCCGCCTGGAGGTGGCCGATCTCGTGGCCGATCACCGCGGCGAGCTCCCCGTCCTCCCGGGCGGTGCGCACCATGCCCTCCAGCACGCCGATCTTGCGTCCGGGCAGGACGAAGGCGTTGACGCCCGGATTGGCGAAGACCTGGACCTCCCAGGCGCCCGGGTCCTGGTCGGCGGCCGCCAGCAGCTTGCGCGAGACCCCCTGGACGCGGGCCCGCGCGGCGGCGTCTCCCGTGGGGCGCATCTCCTGGCGGATGCGCGACCAGGTCTCGAGCCCCATGCGCTCGACCGTCTCCTCGGGCAGCAGCGGCACCGAGACCCGGTCGCAGGCCGCCAGCGCAGGCGCGGCCGCCGCCATGCCTGCGAGGCGCAGGACGCTGCGGCGGGACATCATGGGAGACGGGCAGGAAAGGCACATGGGGGACCGGCCGGCGATGGAGCTTGGCCCCATGTAGGTGCGCCGCCGCGGCGACGGGAGGGGGCCCGGTCGACGTGGCGGACGATGCCGTCATCCCGGGCCGGAGCGCCCCGTTGACCTGGCTCGTCCAGGCCCGCCTCGTGAACGGGCCGTTCGACGATCCCGGCCTGGTTCTCGACGTCCGCTTCGCCCGGCGCGCCCTGCTGTTCGACCTGGGCGACAACCACGCGCTCTCCGCCCGCGAGCTGATGCGGGTGTCGCACGCCTTCGTGTCCCACGCCCATATGGACCATCTCGCGGGCTTCGACCGGCTGCTGCGCCTGTGCCTGCACCGGCCGGGACCGCTCTCGCTCGTCGGACCGCCCGGATTCGCGGACAGGATCGAGCATCGGCTGACGAGCTACAGCTGGAACCTGCTCGACGAGACCTCGGCCGACTGCGTCATCGAGGCGACCGAATTCGACGGAACGCGCATCGCCCGCGCCGCGCGCTTCCGGGCTCGCGGCGCCTTCACGCGGGAGGAGGTCGCGCCGCCCGACCTCGCGCCCGGCCTCGTCCACGACGAGGCGGCCTTCGAGGTCAGGGCCGAGGCGCTCGACCACGGCATCCCCTCGCTCGCCTTCCGGCTCCAGGAGCGGATCCGGGTGAACGTCTTGCGCGATGGCTTGCTGGCGCTCGGGCTGCCGGCTGGCCCGTGGCTCAACGACGCCAAGCGCGCCGTGCGCGAGGGGGCGCCCGACGACACTCCGATCGAGGTGGAGGACGGGGCGATGCCGCTGGGGCGCATTCGCGAGCGGGCGCTGCGGGTCGGGCCCGGGCAGTCCGTCGCCTACGTGGTGGACGCGGCTCCGACGCCCGCCAACGAGGCCGCGATCCTGCGCCTGGCGTCGGGAGCCGACCAGCTCTTCATCGAGGCGGCCTTCCTCGACGAGGACCGGGCCGTCGCGGCGCAGCGCCGCCATCTCACGGCCGCGCAGGCCGGGCGCCTGGCGCGCCGCGCGGGCGTGCGCCGGCTCGTGGTGCTGCACCACTCGCCGCGCTATCTCGATCGTCCGGACGCCCTCCGCCTCGAGGCGGAGGCGGCGTTCAGGGGGGAGCCATGACGGTCCTGTTCACCAGCGACACCCATTTCGGCGACTGGCGGCCCCTGCGCATCGACGCCCGTCCCTTCAAGACGCCCCCCGAGATGGACGAAGCCCTCGTCGCCGCCTGGAACGCGGCGGTCGCGCCGGGCGACACGGTCTGGCATCTGGGCGACTTCGCCCTCGGGGTCGGCGCCGAGCGCATCGCCGAGCTGCTGGCGCGCCTCAATGGGGCGAAGCACCTGATCTCCGGCAACAACGACGGCCCGGCGACGTTGGCGCAGCCCGCCTGGGTGAGCGTTCAGGCCTATGCCGAGATCGAGGTGGAAGGGCGCCGGCTCGTGCTGTGCCATTACGCGTTCCGGACCTGGAACGGCATCGGCAAGGGGGCCCTCAACCTGCACGGCCACTCCCATGGCAAGCTCAAGCCCCAGCCCAGACAATACGACGTCGGCGTGGATGCCTTTCCGTATCGGCCGGTGACCCTCGACACGATCCTCGCCTCGCGCAGGCGGGGCGGCGTCAATCCGCGTCCGGCCGACCCTGGCGCAGGCTCTTGATGCGGCCCCGCGTCGACTTGGCGGTGAGGCGGCGCTGCTTGGAGGCGAGCGTGGGGCGGGTCGCGCGACGGATCTTCGGCGGCACGGCGGCCTCGCGGAGCAGCGCCACGAGGCGGGCGAGCGCGTCCTCGCGATTGCGCTCGCGGGTGCGATGCTGCTGCGCCTGGATGACGAGGACGCCCTCCTTGGTCATGCGCTGGCCCGCGAGCCGCACCAGGCGCGCCCGCACGTCCTCGGGCAGGTCCGCCCGGGCCACGTCGTAGCGCAGCTGCACGGCCGTCTCGACCTTGTTGACGTTCTGCCCGCCGGGACCCGAGGCGCGCAGGAAGGTTTCCTCCAGGTCGCGCTCGTCGATGGCGATGCGGCGGGTGACGGGGATCATGGGACAGGCCTCTCGCCCCTTCAATGCATGGCTGCGGCGATCCGTCCAGGACCTGCCTGTCCGGAGCGGCGTTTCTCGACGACACCCGCCATCCGACCCCCTCATGCTGGGGCGCGGGCGGAGCGAGCCTCGAAGCACGCACCGGGTCTGCCGCAGGCCGCAGCGATCCCCGGGGCGCCTTTCTAGGCCCCGCCGCGCAGGGCACCTCAGGACGAGGGGAGGGCGGGTCGGCGGGTGGGAGGAGCGACAGACCGGAGCACGCCATGGCCGCGCCCAAGCGCCTCGTCGAGGTGGATACGATCTACATGGAGCCGGGCATCGAGGCCTTCGAGCGCGGCCGCGAGGTTCTGGCGCGCTACCCCGGGGCCCGGCGCATCCCCGTCGAGTCGCACTGGAAGATCCCCGAGCTGCACGGCAACGCGGGCAACGCCGAGGACTGGGTGCGGATCAAGCGCACGACCCTGGTGCTCGGGGTCAAGAAGGGCCTGTCCATGCGCCCGAACGGCCGCAGCGCCGACTTCATCGCGCCCTCGACCTCGAACGGCTGCGCCATGGCCTGCGCCTATTGCTACGTGCCCCGCCGCAAGGGCTACGCCAACCCGATCACGGTTTTCGTCAACATCGACGAGATCGGCCGCGCCATCGCCCGCCACGCCGGCCGCCAGGGGCAAAAGACCGTTCCGGACCAGATCGACCCGAGCGCCTGGGTCTACGACATCGGCGAGAACGGCGACCTCTCGGTCGACGCGCTCATCTCCGACAATGTGCGCGATCTCGTGCGCGTATTCCGCGACCTGCCCGACGCCAAGGGCTCTTTCGCGACCAAATACGTGAACCGCGACCTGCTCGCCTACGACCCGGCCGGGCGCACCCGCGTCCGCTTCTCGCTCATGCCCGAGCGGGTCGCCCGCGTCGTGGACGTGCGCACCTCCTCCATCGAGGAGCGCATCGCGGCGATCGACGACTTCGTGCGCGCCGGATACGAGGTCCACCTGAACTTCTCTCCCGTCATCGTCTACGAGGACTGGGAGGCGGATTACCGCGACCTCCTCGCGCAGGTGGACGCCCGCCTCTCGCCGGCCGCGCGCGAGCAGATCAAGGCCGAGGTGATCTTCCTCACCCACAACCGCGACCTCCACGAGGTCAACATGCGCTGGCACCCCAAGGCGGAGGACTACCTCTGGCGCCCCAACCTGCAGGAGGGGAAGATCTCGGAATCGGGGCAGTGGAACCTGCGCTACAAGGCGGGGGAGAAGCGGAGCTACCTGGCGCGGTTCCAGGACATCCTGGAGCGCGCCATGCCCTATTGCGGGGTTCGCTACGCATTCTGACGTTGCGTTCGCCATGCTCCGGTCGGGTAGTTCG
>DASPJU010000022.1:0-8664 GCA_035628475.1 Salinarimonas sp.
GGTCCTTCACGAGCTGGTAGGGCTGGAGCACGTAGGAGCGGATCTGGTGGCCCCAGCCGATGTCGGTCTTGGCGGCGGCCTCGGCGTTCGCCTTCTCCTCCCGCTTCTTGAGCTCGGCTTCGTAGAGACGCGCGCGCAGCATGTTCCAGGCGGTGGCCCGGTTCTTGTGCTGCGAGCGCTCCTGCTGGCAGGCCACCACGATGCCGCTCGGGATATGGGTGATGCGCACCGCCGAGTCGGTGGTGTTGACGTGCTGACCGCCGGCGCCGGACGAGCGGAAGGTGTCGATCCGGCAGTCGGACTCCTTGACCTCGATGTTGATGCGGTCGTCGACGACCGGATAGACCCACACGGAGGCGAAGCTCGTGTGCCGGCGGGCATTGGAGTCGAAGGGCGAGATCCGCACCAGGCGGTGCACCCCGGACTCGGTCTTGAGCCAGCCATAGGCGTTGTGGCCCTTGATCAGGAGCGTGGCACCCTTGATCCCGGCCTCCTCGCCGTCGGTGATGTCCATGAGCTGGACCTTGTAGCCGCGCTTCTCCGCCCAGCGGCTGTACATGCGGTGGAGCATGTTGGCCCAGTCCTGGCTCTCGGTGCCGCCGGCGCCGGAATGGACCTCCAGATAGGAGTCGTTCCCGTCCGCCTCGCCCGAGAGCAGGGTCTCGACCTGCCGGCGCGCGGCCTCGGCCTGGACCTTGCGGACGAGCGCCTCGCCCTCGGCGACCGCCGAGGCGTCGCCCTCGGCCTCGCCGAGCTCGATGAAGGTGAGCGCGTCGTCGAGGTCGCGCTCCATCGCCTTGATGGCGCCGATCTGCTCCTCGAGGCCCGTGCGCTCGCGCATGACCTTCTGGGCGTTCTCGGCGTCGTTCCAGAGGCTGGGGTCCTCCGAGAGAGCGTTGAGCTCGCTCAGGCGTCGCTGGGCGTGATCCCAGTCAAAGATGCCTCCTCAGCAGCCCTATGGACTGCTTGGCGGTCTCGAGAAGCGATTCGATCTCTGCGCGCATCGGTGTCGTCGGGTACCTGGGCAACGAAACGGAGGGGGTGGATAGCCGCCCCCTCCGCGCATGTAAACAGTGCCGGTGCGGTTCAGTAGAGGCCGCCGGTGCCCGCGCCCGCGGCCCGCTCGGCTTCCGGCGACACGCCACCGCCGCTGGCGCCGATGACCGAGTAGTTGTCCGGCGGAGCGGTGCCCGGCTTGAAGGCCTCGAGCAGCGCCACGCCCTCGTTGCCGGCGCGCAGGCCCGTGCCGGCGTTGATGCGGATGAGCTTCACGCCGGGAGGCACGCGGAAGGGCGTCGCGGGCTTCTCCTTGAGGGCCGCCATCATGAAGTCGCGAAAGATGGGCGCCGCGTATTGTCCGGCGGTGGCGGAGGAGCCCAGCGAGCGGGGCTTGTCGTAGCCCAGATACACGCCCACAGCGAGGTCGGGCGAGAAGCCCACGAACCACACGTCCTTGGCGTCGTTCGTGGTGCCGGTCTTGCCGGCGAGCGGCTTGCCCACGGACTTGACCACGGTGGCGGTGCCGCGCTGGACCACGCCCTCGAGCATGGAGACCATCTGGTAGGCCGTGATGGGGTCGAGCACCTGCTCGCGCCGATCGACGAGCTTGGGCTCGGCCTGGTTGGCCCAGGCCTCCGCGGTGCAGCCGACGCATTCGCGCTCGTCGTGGCGATAGATGGTCTGGCCCATCCGGTCCTGGATGCGGTCGATGAGGCTCGGCTTGATGCGCTTGCCGCCGTTCACCAGCATGGCGTAGGCCGCGGTCATGCGCATGACCGTGGTCTCGCCGGCGCCGAGCGACATGGACAGCACGGGCAGCATGTCGTCGTACACGCCGAAGCGGCGGGAATACTCGGCGACCAACGGCATGCCCACGTCCTGGGCGAGCCGCACCGTCATCAGGTTCTTGGAATGCTCGATGCCGTAGCGCAGCGTGCGCGGTCCGGCGGCCTTGCCGTCGTAGTTCGAGGGCGACCAGGCCTCCTGGCCCGGGCCCATGTTCACGGTGATCGGCGCGTCGAGGACGACGGAGGACGGGGTGTAGCCGTTGTCGAGCGCCGTGGCGTAGACGAAGGGCTTGAAGGACGATCCCGGCTGGCGCTGGGCCTGGGTGGCGCGGTTGAACTCGCTCTGGTCGAAGGAGAAGCCGCCCACCATGGCGAGCACGCGGCCCGTATAGGGGTCGATCGCCACCATGGCGCCGGAGATCTCGGGGATCTGGCGCAGGCGGAACTGCCCCGCCTTGCCCTCGATCGCCTCGACATAGACCACGTCGCCCACGTTCAGGGCCCGCTCGACCGGGCGGCGGGTCCAGCGCAGGCCCTCCGCCCCGATCACGCCGGTCTGGCGCTCGCGCGCCACCTGGCCGGAGGCCTCGCGACGGGGCTGCAGGCCGATCCGGGCCTCGCCCTTGCCGACCTCGAGCACGACCGCAAGGCGCCAGGGCTGGACGTCGCCCAGCGCCCGCGCGTCGGCCAGCACCAGGCCCCACTCGCGGGAGGCGATGTCGATCTTCTGCTCGGCGCCACGCCAGCCGCGGGCCTCGTCGAAGCGCACCAGGCCGTCCACGAGCGCGCGGCGCGCCTGGGCCTGGAGCTTCGGGTCGAGCGTGGTGCGCACCGACAGGCCGCCCTCGTAGAGCTTCTTCTCGCCGTAGCGCTCGGCGATGTCCCGGCGGACCTCCTCGGCGAAGAAGCCCGAGGCGATCGTGTTGGGGGAGACCACGCGCGGGTTCACCTCGAGCGGCGCCTTCTTGGCGGCGTCCCCCTCGGCGCGGGTCACGTAGCCGTTGTCGATCATGCGCTCGATCACCCAGTTGCGACGCTCGATCGCCGCCTGGCGGAAGCGGAACGGGTGATAGTTGTTGGGCGCCTTCGGCAGGGCCGCGAGGTAGGCGGCCTCAGGGACGGTGAGCTCGTGCACCGACTTGTTGAAGTAGTTCAACGCCGCGGCCGCGATCCCGTAATTGCCCAGGCCGAGATAGATCTCGTTGAGGTAGAGCTCGAGGATGCGATCCTTCGAGAAGGCGCTCTCCATGCGCAGAGCGATCAGCGCTTCGCGCACCTTGCGCTCCAGGGTTCGCTCCGGGGTGAGGAGGAAGTTCTTGGCCACCTGCTGCGTGATGGTCGAGGCGCCCTGCTCGCGCCGCCCGCCCGAGCGCACGTTGCTCACCACCGCCCGGACGATGCCCTCCGGGTCGATGCCGGCGTGCTTGTAGAAGTTCTTGTCCTCGGCCGAGAGGAAGGCCGCCACGATGGGCTTGGGCACCGCCTGGATCGGCACGAAGAGGCGCCGCTCGCGGGCATATTCGGCCAGCAGGCTGCCGTCGCCCGCATGGACGCGGGTCATCACCGGCGGCTCGTAATTGGCGAGCTGCGCGTGGTCGGGCAGGTCCTTGGAGAAGTGCCAATAGAAATAGGCGGCGACGCCGGCGCCGGCGAGGAACAGCACCGCGCCGATGCTGAACAGGAACCCGAAGAACCGCAGGATGATCCGCATCCGCCCCAATCCGTCGCTGGAGATCCGCCGTGCCGGCGGCTCCGCCTCATGTTCCCGCTCCGGTTCCGGACTTCAAGCCGGGTGCCGCGGGAATCGTTGCATCCGCCGTCCTACACACACGGGATCTATGGTGAAACTGGGGCGCCGACCCCCGCGGCCTGCCGCGTCGCGAAATAGCGCTCGATCGCCGAGACCATGGCGGCGGTGGAGCGGTCGCGCCATTCGTCGGAGAGGAGGAGGTCGATATCCTTCTTGCTCGACAGGTAGCCCAGCTCCACGAGTACCGAGGGCACGTCGTGCGCCCGCAGGACCCGGAAACCCGCCTGGCGGTGCGGGTTGGCGTTGAGGTTCATCACGGGCTCGAGCTGCGAGACGAGCTTGCGCGCGAAGGCGTGGGAGAGGCCGCGCGTCTCGCGCAAGGTGAGCTCGCGCAGGATGTCGGCGACGTCGTCGGCAGACTCGGCGGCGTCGTGCCCGGCGGCGGCGTCGGCCTCGTTCTCGCGCCGCGCCAAGCGCTCCGACTCGGCGTCGGTGGCCCGCTCGGAGCCGGTATAGACGGTGAGCCCCCGGACCTGCGGCTGGCCCGAGATCGAGTCGGCGTGGATCGACACGAAGAGGTCCGCCTTTGCCGCGCGGGCGATGCGCACGCGCTCGCCGAGGGGCACGAAGACGTCGTCGGCGCGGGTCATCACCACCCGGAAGCGTCCGCGCTCCTCCAGGCGTCGGCGCAGCCTTTCGGCGAAGGCGAGCACGATCTCCTTCTCGTGCACGCCGGCCGGGGTCCTGGCCCCGGGGTCGACGCCGCCATGGCCCGCGTCGAGGACGACGACGGGCCGCTTGTCGCCCGCGGCCTCGGCCGTCGCCGCGGCGGGCGTGGGCAGCGTCGCGGCGGCGTCGGCCGCCGCCTGGCGGCGGAACGGGTCGCGGTCGGTCCGGGTCAGCTCGATCACGAGGAGCGAGGCACCGTCCGGGCGGTCCTCGGTGGCGACGCGCGACACCAGGGCGGGCCGATCGAGGTCGATCACGATGCGCGATCGCCCGGCCACGAACCCTCCGGCGCGGAACGAGGCGATCACGCCCGCTCGGGCGCGCGCCTGCTCGGGCGGGATCTGGAAGTTTACCTCGGGAAGGTCGATCACGACGCGGTCCGGGCGCTCCATGACGGTGGCGCGGGCCGGGACCGGGCGGGAGAGCGTCACGGACAGGCGGGTCTTTGCGCCCTCGGCGGCGACCTCGGCCGCGACGGCCACGAGGGGCACGGCCGTCGTGCCCGTCCCCTTGGCGGCGGCGAGCCCCGCCGACGCGGCGAGCGCGGCGCAGAGCAGGAGGCGGCGGACCAGGGCGGTGACGGGCATGGCGGAACGGGATCCTTAGGCGCCCTCCTAGCCGATACGGCCGGCATGGTTAACGGACCGATAAGGCATCGCGCGTCGCGGCGTCCCGCCGTGGCACGCGCGCCACATGGGGAGAACCCCGCTCGCGCGCGTCCGTTGCGCCGCAAGCGACGTGGACCTTGCCAAACTGCGGATCAAGTCTGTAATGATCGCGACCCCGTCCGGCATCGCCGAAGCTGACGGAGGGCTCGTGGGCGGCCGTCAGCGCCGCGTTTTGAGCCCTTCTCCTCCCGCAGATGCGCAACCGGACGGCGGCTCAAGACCCGCGGCGCCGATGCGCCGCGCCGCCCGGTCGCCGGCCCCCCGGCGCATCGATTCGTGAGGAGCCAGGGATGGGCGCAGGACAGGGATCGGCCACGATGCCTCTCTTCGCGCCGATCGCGTCGTCCGAACCGCCGCGGGACTCGCTTCCCCGGCCGTCGCGGCAGGCGCCCGCGGCTCCCCTTCCCTCCCCGTGCGCCCGATCCCGGCGCGCACAGCCGTCCCCCGTCCCCACGCTCTTCCCGACCGCGCGCCGCGTCCCGGCGCCGGAAGCGCCGCCCCGCGCGGCCGCGGTCGGAGCGCCGGCGGCGGCGGCCCCTCTTGGTGCTTTCCATGGCAAACAAAATGTTGATCGACGCCTCCCACCCGGAAGAGACCCGGGTGGTGGTGGTCCGTGGCTCTAAGGTCGAGGAGTTCGACTTCGAGTCCGCCAGCCGCAGGCAGCTTCGCGGCAATATCTACCTCGCCAAGGTGACGCGCGTGGAGCCGTCCCTCCAGGCGGCCTTCATCGAATATGGCGGCAACCGCCACGGCTTCCTGGCCTTCGGCGAGATCCATCCCGACTATTATCAGATCCCCACGGCCGATCGGCAGGCCCTGCTCGAGGACGAGGCCCGCGCCGAGCGCGACCAGGAGCGCGACGAGGAGCGCCGCCGCTCCCGCAAGCCGAAGCCGAAGGCAGCGTCCGCCGAGGACGGCGAGGCCGTCTCCGAGGCGGCCGAGGGCGGCGAGGCTTCGGCCGACGAGGACGAGGTCGTCGAGCAGCTCGGCGGCGACAGCCTCGACGAGGTGCCCGAGCGGCCCCGCCCGGGGCGGCGCCAGTACAAGATCCAGGAGGTGATCAAGCGCCGCCAGATCCTGCTGGTCCAGGTCGTCAAGGAGGAGCGCGGCAACAAGGGCGCGGCGCTCACCACCTATCTCTCGCTCGCGGGCCGCTACTCGGTCCTGATGCCCAACACCGCGCGCGGGGGCGGCATCTCGCGCAAGATCACCTCGGCCGACGACCGCAAGCGCCTCAAGACCATCGCGCAGGACCTGGAGGTCCCCGAGGGCATGGGCGTGATCCTGCGCACGGCCGGCGCGGCGCGCACCAGGCCCGAGATCAAGCGCGACTTCGAGTACCTGATGCGCATGTGGGAGAGCGTGCGCGAGCTGACCCTCAAGTCCAGCGCGCCGGCGCTCGTCTACGAGGAAGGCTCGCTCATCAAGCGCGCCATCCGCGACCTCTACAACAAGGACATCGACGAGGTTCACGTCTCCGGCGACGACGGCTACCGTGAGGCCAAGGACTTCATGCGCATGCTCATGCCGAGCCATGCCAAGGCCGTGAAGCCCTATCGCGAGCCGGTGCCGCTCTTCGCGCGCTTCGGCGTGGAGCAGCAGCTCGACGCGATGTTCTCCAACCACGTCTCCCTGAAGTCGGGCGGCTACCTCGTCATCAACCCCACCGAGGCCCTCGTCTCCATCGACGTGAACTCGGGGCGCTCCACCCGCGAGCACAATATCGAGGACACCGCGCTCAAGACGAACCTGGAGGCCGCCGACGAGGTGGCGCGCCAGCTGCGCCTGCGCGACCTCGCGGGCCTGATCGTCATCGACTTCATCGACATGGAGGAGAAGCGCAACAACCGCGCGGTCGAGAAGCGCGTCAAGGACGCGCTGAAGTCGGACCGGGCGCGCATCCAGGTCGGGCGCATCTCCGCCTTCGGCCTCATGGAGATGTCGCGCCAGCGCATCCGCACGGGCGTGCTGGAGAGCTCTTCGATCCCATGCCCGGTCTGCGCCGGCATCGGCTCCGTGCGCGCGACGCCTTCCGTGGCGCTGCACGTGCTGCGCTCCATCGAGGAGCAGCTCATCAAGAGCGCCTCGCACAACCTGAACGTCCGCGTGCATCTCGCGGTGGCGTTCTATATCCTGAACCAGAAGCGGCTGCACCTGCGCGAGATCGAGGAGCGCTTCGGCGTCCAGATCATGATCAGCGTCGACGAGACGCTGCCGCCGGGCTCCTCCTTCGCGGTCGACCGCACGGAGCCGGCGCTGCGCGTCGAGGGCAAGGCCCCCGCCACGGGCATCAAGATCGACTCGATCGCCCCCCTGGAGATCGAGGAGGACGAGCCCGACGTCCCCGAGGAGGCGGAGGACGAGGGCGAGACCGAGGCAGAAGAGACCAGCGAGGGCGGCGAGCGCCGGGAGGCGACCCGCGAGGGCGACGGCGAGGGCAATGGACGCCGCAAGCGCCGTCGGCGTCGTCGGCGCGGTCGCGGCAATGGCGAGATGCGCGAGGGCGGCGCCGGCCAGCGCGCCGACGAGGACGGTGACGAGGAGGGCGCCGACGTGGCCGCTCCGGTCGCCGCGGAGGCTGCCGAGGCGCCGGCCGCGGCCCGCGAGGGACGCGGGGACGGTCGCCGGCGGCGCAGCCGCCGGGGCGGTCGAGGCCGCGGCGAGGGCGCCGAGGCGGGAGAGCCCGCGACCCCCGAGGTCGAGGCGCCCCTCACGGCGACCGAGCCGGTCGTCGAGGCGCCCGTCGCCGCCGAGCCCCCGGCTCGCGCCGAGGAGGCCGCTCCGGCCGAGGCGCCGGCTCCTGCCCCGGCTCCCAAGCGCACCCGCCGCCGCAAGGTGGAGATCGCGGCCGAGGAAGCGCCCGTCGAGGCGCCTGCTGCCGTGGCCCCGCAACCGGTCGAGCCCGCCCCAGCGCCGGTCGCGGCCGCCGCGCCGGAGCCCGAGGCGCCCGTCGCGCCCCCCGCCCCGGCCGCGGAGCCGGAGGTCATCGTCCTGACGCCCCCCGACCCGAACCGGCCCAAGCGCGCCGGGTGGTGGTCCAAGGCCAAGGCCGCGCTGACCGGCGAGTGATCGCGACGAACCGATGACGAAAACGCCCCTCTCCGGCGGAGAGGGGCGTTTTCGTGTCCGGGCGCCGCGAAGGCTCACTGAATCGGATAGGGCCGCATGGCCTCCGGCGCGCGGAAATCGCGCGGGGTCTCGAAGGTGTCGAGCGCCGCGCCGCGCATGGCATCGGGCGAGCGCGGCAGCCCCGAGCGGCTCGAGTAGTCGCGGACCGGGCGCATGGGCTCGGTGGTCTCAGACGACAGGGTCTGAGCACACAGGATGTCCAGCGCGGTCACGCCCGCCACCGCCGCGATCGCGATGCCGACATTGGCCGGCTCCCGGTTGCCGCCCTTCAGCTGGCCCGCGAGCGTCGCGAGATCGAGGGCATCGCCGGCGACGCGGCCCCAGATCCAGGGCGTCGGGTCCTTCGAGGCCAGGATCCCGATCCCGGTGGCGATCTCGCGAAGCCCGTAGGCCCGCACCAGCCCCTCCTGCCCCTCCATGTCGAGGGCACGGGTGAGGCGGTGCGGCGCGATGAGCTCGGCGAGGCCGAGCCCGATCGAGAACCAGCCCAGACCCCGCGCCAGCGCGTCGGTGCCGGAATCGGGGTGGCCGGGGCGGCGGGTGCGGTTCGTCTCGTAGCGCATGGTTCGCCTCCTCAGGGCTTGAGCACGACCTTGATGCA
>DASPJU010000023.1:0-7148 GCA_035628475.1 Salinarimonas sp.
GGTGAAGGAGCCGAGGACGCCTTGAACGGCGTGTCCGCCCTTCAAATCCGCTCCAGCGCTACCCGCCTAACGTCGATGGTCCCCGTCCGGAAGCCCGCCTCGCAATAGGCGAGGTAGTATTCCCAGCGCCGGCGGAAGCGCTCGTCGAAGCGGCCGCCGGACAGATCGGGCCAGGCGTTGCGGAAGCGCAGGCGCCATTCGACGAGGGTGCGGGCGTAGTCGGCGCCGAAGGCGCGCTCGCCCCGGCGCAGGAAGCCGGCGGCGGCCTCCTCGCGGCGGAGCGCCCCGGGGCTCGGCAGCATGCCGCCGGGAAAGACCTGGGCGCGGATGAAGCCGTGCTCGCGGCGATAGGCGGGGAAGAGGTCGTCGCGCACCGTGATGACCTGGAGGCCCGCGAGGCCGCCGGGCACGAGGCGCTCGCGGAGCGTGCGGTAGAAGGCGGGCCAATGCGCCTCGCCCACCGCCTCGATCATCTCGATGGCCACGACCCGGTCGAAGGCGCCCGCGACGTCGCGATAATCGGCGAGGCGCACCTCGACCCGGTCGGCGAGGCCCTCGGCCGCGACCCGCTCGCGGGCGAGGCGCGCCTGCTCGGCCGAGGCCGTAACGGCGACGACCCGGCAGCCGATCTCCCGCGCCGCGAAGGTGGCGAAGCTCCCCCAGCCGCAGCCGAGCTCCAGCACCCGGTGCTCCGGCGAGAGATCGACGGCGTCGGCCAGCGCCCGGTGCTTGCGCGCCTGCGCGGCCTCGAGGTCGTCGCCTGGGCCGAACAGGGCGGCGGAATAGGTCATGCCCTCGTCGAGCCAGGCCGCGTAGAAGGCGTTGCCCAGGTCGTAATGGGCGGCGGCGTTGCGGCGAGCGCGACTACGGGTGTTGCGGGCCAGCACCGCGCGGACGACCCGCAGCAGCGCCGCGCGCCAGCCCTGGGGCAGTGCGGCCTCCACGGCCTCCCGGTTGAGCGCGAGCAGGGTGAACAGGGCGGTGAGGTCGGGGCTGTCGAAGGAGCCCGCCGCGTAGGCCTCCGCGAAGCCGACATCGCCCTTGAGCGCCAGGCGGCGGGCGAGGGCGTCCACGTCGCGCAGGACGATCGTGGCCTCGGGCCCTGGCTCCAGGCCCGACAAGCGGAGCGCCCGGCCGCCCGGCAGCACGATCTCGATCGCGCCGAATCGCACATGGGCCGCGATCCGCAGCAGCCCGCGCAGGGCGGGAGGCAGCTCGCGGATCGGGATCCCGCTCTCCAGGGAGACGGGGATCAGGGGATCCAAGGACGGGGGCGCGCGCATGGGACAGGTCTACCGGATTTCCGGCGCCGGTCCATCGGGTTCTGGGAAGGCGGGCCGCCGGCGCCAGGCCACGCCCTTCCACCACAGGCGCAGAGCCTCGAAGCGGATCGCGGCGATCACCTTCCAGGTGAGCAGCGGCGCGGCAAGGCAGGCGGCCAGCACCGCCGCCGTGCCGAGCGGACGGCGCTCCCCGTGGAAGGAGGCTGCGAGGATCGGGCCCGCGCCGTCGTCCTCGACGATGGAGATCCCGATGCGCTCGCCGGGGAGGACGAGGCGAAAGCGATAGGTGCCCGTCGTGCCCAGGAACGGCGAGACGCGGAAGCGCTTGGCGGCCGTCTGGCGCAGGCGGTCCCCCATGAGCTCGCCCGGCCGCACCGGCAGCACATAGTCGTGGCGCTCGCCGAAGGTGTTGCGCACCTCGTGGACGATGCCGACGAGCCGCCCCGTCCGGTCCTCGGCGTAGTAGACCGACAGCGGATTGAAGCCGATCCCGAGGACGCGGGGATAGCAAAGGAGCCGGATGCGCCCGCCCGCCAGGTCCACGCCCTCGGCGGCGAGGAGCGCCTCCACGTGGGCGCGCAAGGGGAGGGCGCCGCGGGCGCCGTGGTCGTCCGGGTGGAAGCCGAGCAGGTTGAAGCGGCCGACGGAGAGCAGCGGCGTGAGCCGATCGACCTCGTCGAGGCGGTCGATGTCGAGGAGCAGCGTGAATACCTTGTAGGAGAAGCGGTGCGCCGCCGGGCGCAGACGGGCATGGGCGACCCTACCGCGGTAGAGGAGGCCGGGGGCGCTCACGCGGCCGCCCGGGCGCGCGGGCGCCAAGGCAGGAGGGCGCCGAGCGCGGCCGCCGCGTCGAGCCCGGAGCGGGTGCCGTCCTCGTGGAAGCCGTAGCCCGTCCAGGCGCCCGCGAACCAGGTGCGCCGGCGCCCCTGGAGAGCCGGCAGGCGATTCTGCGCCGCGATCGCAGCCGCGTCGAGCTGCGGGTGACTCAAGGTCCGGCGCGCGAGGGTCAGGCGGTCCGCCGGAGGGCGCGGCGGGTCGAGGCTCACGAAGACGGGATGGGCGGGATCGAGCCCCTGGAGAGCGTTCATCCAATAGGAGACGGCGGGACCGCCGGTGCCGTTCGGCTGGCGCAGGATCGTCCAGGCCGCCCAGGCGTCGCGGCGGGCCGGCATGAGGGAGGCGTCGCGGTGGAGCACGACCTCGCTCGGCCGGTGACGGATCGCGCCGAGGACCGCGCGCTCGTCCGCCTCGGCGTCCGCGAGAAGATGCAGCGCCTGCGCCGGATGGCAGGCCATCACGAGCGCGTCGAAGCGGTCGAGATGCCCCCGCCCGTCGGCGATCTCCACGCCGCGGTCGTGGCGGCGCACCCGCGCGGCTCCCGCGCGCAGGCGGGCGCGCCAGGGCGCGGCGAGGCGCTCCACGTAGGCGCGGCTGCCGCCCCGGATCGTCCGCCAGGCGGGGCGACGCAGGCGCAGGAGCCGGTGCGCCTCGAAGAAGGCCACGAACGTCCGGGCCGGCATGGCGAGCACGTCGCCGGGCGGCATGGACCAGATCGCCGCCGCCATCGGCACGAGATAGGAGTCCCGCAGGACGCGCCCGACGCGAAGCGCCACGAGATGCTCCCCGAGCGTCGTCGCCGCGTCGAGCCCCTCGCGACGGGAGCCCGCGGCAGCGCGGTTGTAGCGCAGGAGGTCGCCCAAGAGCCGCAGCGCCCCCGCGGAGGGTAGGGGAAGCCGCCCGCGGCTCGACCACGCGACCGTGCCGTCCGCGTCGGCAAGGCAGAAGCTCATGTCGGCGCGCCGGGACGCTACGCCGAGATGGGCGAGCAGGCGGGCGAAGTCCGGGTAGGTCGCCTCGTTGTAGACGATGAAGCCCATGTCGACAGGGGTCGGGCGGCCGCCGAGATCCACGTCGAGGGTGATGCTGTGCCCACCGGGTCGGCCCTCGGCTTCGTAGACCACCACCTCATGGGGCGAGCCGGTGGCGAGCGCGAAGGCGGCGGCGCTGCCGGCAACTCCAGCGCCGATTACGGCAATCCGCATGCATCCGTCCCCCTCGGAGACCTTGTACCTCCTGGACGGGCGGGCTGGCTATCGTTCAGCGGGTGCGATAGAGCGGCACGGGGACGTTGGCGCCGCCGCAGGGCAGCATGGTGCGGATCTGGATCGGCTCGAACCGGGCTCCGGTCCAGACCCAGCTCCCGCGCTCGCCGCAGAACGAGCCGCCATGCGTTCCGTCGCCGCTCGTGATCTCGCCCTGGTCGAGAGCCCCGTCATAGACGTCCGCCAACACGAATTCGGGCATTCGCTCCGCCGGACCTTCGTCGAGGGGCTCGTAGGGACGCGGGAAGCGGGCGCGCTCGATCTGCGGGGACTCGCCGTCGCGCAGGATGAAATAGCTCTCGCTGGTCGAGGAAGCGCCCCAGGCGCAGCGCACCGACACGAGAAGCCGCCCCTCGGGGAGGCGCCGCACGGTGGGCACCCCGTCGCCGTCCCGCTCGCGGACGTCCTGCTCGCAGCCCTCCTCGCGCATGGACTCGATTTGCTCGCGGGCGGCGGCGGACAGCGTCGCAGCCTCGCCGCCTTGCGGCAGCGGGATGGCCTGGGGGCGCCGCGGGAGCGGCGGCGGGGGCGGCACGGCGGAGGCCGGGCGGCGCCCGGGACGGATCAGGGCCGTCGCGGTCCCGACCCGCTTCTGGCGCTCGTCCATCCACAGCAGGGCGGCCGCTGCGCCGTCGAGGGAAATCGAGTAGCGGTCGCGCTGGTCCTCGCCTAGCGGAGCGTCGAACCGCAGCTGAAGTTGCGCTTCCTTGCGCAGGGCCGCGAGGATCGCGGCGCGCACGGGCTCCGCCGTGACGGTGAGCCCCCCGTCGCCCGCGCGCGTGTCGACACCGATCCGGATCCGCGCCACGCTCCGCCCGCCGGCCGACAGGGTGATCATACCCTTGCGCGGCGTGTCGGCCGAGAAATGGAGGGCGAAACGGATCGTGGGCTGCGCCTCCGGCTCGCCCGACCGCGACAAGGCGAGGGCGAGCCCGGATTCCCGGTCGGAGTCCCCCGCGGCTGCCGTGCAGGAGCGCGTGTTGTCGCAACCGACGCTCCAGCTCTTGAAGGTCTTCCACGCGCCGGTCTCGCCCGGAGCCGCGACGGCGGCCGAGGTGAGGGCAAGGAAGGCGGCGACGGCGCGAGCGGGCATGGGCGGTCCTCCGGTCGGCGACAAGCTCTAGGAGGGCTGTGTTGCGTGACCGTGTCGCGGACGCCGCGCGGCATTGCAGGGTGCGGGCGCACGCCGCCGGACAGGCCGCCGAGGCAGCGCTCGTCGCCCATGCCGGCGCCGATCCCGGGAAGGGGAGGCGGCTGGCCCCCCGTGGCCCGCGGGATCAGTTGATCGCCTTGACGCTGCCCATGATGGCGTCGATCGCCTCGCGATGCTTCGCGCGCTCCTCCTCGGAGCCCCAGATCGACAGCATGATGACCCGGTTCTTGCCCCCGGGGAGCAGCATGAGGTCGACGCGCGTCGGGCCGTTCTTGTCGCTGGTATCGAACCGGAAGTTCGTCGCCTGCAGGCCGGCGAAGATGCCTTCAGACTTCGTCGGGTTCACCTTCTTGATTCCGTTGTCCCGCATCCACTGGTCGTTCGTGGCCAGCATGGCATCGAGGTTCCTGGCGCCGGCCGCCTCGACATAGATCACGACATCCTCGTCGGGGGTACGGGCCGAGAACCCGAAGTCGATCTTCTCGATGAGCCAGTCGTCCGGGATGGACAGGACGAGCGCCGGATCGTTCGACGGCACGGCGAAGTTCTTGGCCTCGGCGGCCCCCATCAGGCCCACGATCATCAGCGCGGCCGCAACGAACCTGTTCATGTCTGCCCCTTGTGTCAGTCCCCGCGTCTCCTGCGCGCGAGGCGGCGCACCCTGACAGGTCTCGCCTGCCGGCGACAGGGACGGCAGCGCTCGACGGTGCGGATTTCTCGTGTGGGTGGATGGACTGCCACGGACCCCGCCGCCGGCAGCCGTGCGAAGGCTGAAAGCGGTGAGCGGCCCCGATGAGCTCCAGCTCGTGATCCTAAAGACGGCATCGAGCGTGGTCGGAAGCAGCGTCGGCGACACCCCTGGCGGAGCCCCGGACCGCGCGGCGGGAACCGGCCGAAGCCGAGCATCCGCCGTCGGATGCAGCTGAGGGGAACGGAGGGATGGTGGCTCCGGCGGTAGGATTCGAACCTACGACCAACGGATTAACAGTCCGCTGCGCTACCGCTGCGCCACGCCGGAACACCGACCATCGTCGGCCGACGGGGGAGCCTGCCGCCCGTCGGGAGAGCGGCGGTATATCGGCTGCCCGACGCCGGCGCAAGGGGGCGGGGTCGCAAAAATCGCGGCCGGATTCGGCGCGCGAAAAGCGTTGCCCTTCGCCTCCCGCGTCTGTTAGAGAGCGCTTCCCGCCGCTTCGGCGGCGCTCCGGTCGAGGCCTCGTGGCGGAGTGGTTACGCAGAGGACTGCAAATCCTTGCACCCCGGTTCGATTCCGGGCGAGGCCTCCATCCCCGGCCCGGGGGGGGCCGCACCCGACCTTCCGCCCGCTTGCCTTTCGGCCGGGCTTCCACCAAAACCCCGGCACCTGACGTTCCCACGGGCTGGACGAGGCTGACCGATGATCGATTTCGCGCGCGTGCGTCGCGCCATGGTGGACAACCAGCTGCGCACCTACGACATCACCGACCTCGACGTCCTCACCGCCATGAACGCGGTTCCCCGAGAGCGCTTCGTCCCGCCGGGACGGGAAATGCTCGCCTATAGCGACCAGCCCCTCGTGGTGGGCGACGGGGGGGACGAAGGACCGCGCACCATGCTGGCCCCGATGGTCCTGGCCCGCCTGCTGCAGCACCTCCAGATCCGGCCGGGAGAGCGGGTGCTCGACGTCGCCGGGGGCTTGGGCTACTCAGCCGCCGTCATGGCTCGCATGGGCGCGCGGGTGGTCGCCCTCGAATCGAACGAGGCGCTCGCCGAGCGCGCCCGGTCGATCCTCGCCCAGCTCGGGACCGGGAATGTCGAGGTGGCGGTCGGCCCGATGGAGCGCGGAGCCCCGGACGGCGGGCCCTTCGAGGCCATCCTCCTGAACGGCACGGTCCAGCGCCGGCCTGACGGCCTTCTCGAGCAGCTCGCGGAAGGCGGGCGGCTCGGCTGCATTCAAGGGCCCGGCAACCGCTCCAGCCGCGCGACGCTTTACGTGCGCGCGGGCAGCGTCTTCAGCTCCCGCCCGCTCTTCGACGCCGCCGCTCCGGTCCTGCCCCCGTTCCGCGACGAACCCGGTTTCGTGTTCTGATTCCGCCATAGCCCCGCCGCGCCTCAGTGGCGAAAAGGCGACACCGCCCGCCCACATGCGCGCGCCGGTCGCGAGGCGATTGCCGCTGGTTGGTGATTGGTTAATGTCCCGCCCAACGTCGGCCGCGCTTCGCGGCGCGCGAGTCGGCGACAGAGCGGCATGCCGGGGCGATCGAAGAGGCGATGAGCAACACAAGGCGGCGGACGGCTCTGCGATGGAGCGTGCTCGTCTGCGGCACCCTGGCCATTTCGGTCCAGGCCGCCGCGCAGGCGACCGCGCCCGGCACGGGAGGAGGGATCGGGTCCGGGTCTCCGGGCGCGACCGCCCCTATCGGCAGCGGATCCGTGCCCGGCGCGATCCCGTCCGACGCGCCGCCCCCGCCGCCCCCGCCGCCGGCCATCCCGTCCGGGCCTTCGCCGGATACCCGTCCGCCCCCGGTCCAGCCGGGTGTCGGCGCATCCTCCGGGCAGCCCACCATCGCGCCGACGCGCGACCTCTCCACCACTCGCGTGCAGGGCGCCGGGGCGCCCGCCGCCCCGGGC
>DASPJU010000024.1:0-11299 GCA_035628475.1 Salinarimonas sp.
AGCGCCACGCCGATGCTGGCCCGCGTCGAGAGCGCCCGCCCCCCGAACTCGAAGGCCTGGCGCAAGGCGTCCGAAAATGTCTGGCCGACGGCTTCCGCGTCGCCCGGCTCCGTGACGATGACCGCGAACTCGTCGCCGCCGATGCGGGCCACCGTGTCCTGCGGCCCCGCCGTCGCGCGCAGCCGCCGGGCGGCCTCCCGCAGGACGGCGTCGCCCGCGTCGTGACCGATCGTGTCGTTCACGCCCTTGAAGTCGTCGAGATCGAGAAGGAGCAGGGCCACGCGCCCGTTCGCCCGCTCCGCCGCCGCGAGGGCCTCCTCCAGGCGGCGCTGGAAGAGCGCGCGGTTCGGCAGGCCCGTGAGGGCGTCGTGGTTCGCCATGTGCCGGAGCGCTTCCTCGGCCTTCTTGCGCTCGGTGATGTCGAAGGTCACGCCGACGAGCCGCCGCCTCCCGCCGGGCTGCTCGATCTTCACGGAGCGGGCCGCGAGCCAGATCGTGGTCCCGTCGTCGCGCACGTAGCGCAGCTCGTTGCTCTCGGTGTCGTCGCCCCAGGCGCCCCGCAGGACCGCCGGCGCCCGGTCGCGGTCGGCCGGGTGGACGCGGGCCACGAACTCCGACGCCGGTCCCGAGGAGAGCCCGATCAGGTTCCGGGCATTGTCCGAGCGCGTGACGATGTCCGTCTCGAGATCCCGCTCCCATGCGAACATGCGGCCCGCCCGCAGCGCCAGCTGCAGGCGCTCCTCGCTGGCGCCGAGCGCTTCCTCGGCGCGCTGCTGGGCCGTGACGTCGGTGAAGGTGCGCACGGCCCCGCCCCCGGGCAGGCGCACGGTGCGGATCTCGAGCACGGTGCCGTTGCGCCGCTCGCGCCGGTAGACCGGCGGGTCCGTGTCCATCCCACCGGCCCGGGCGTGCTCGCGCAGATGATGAGGCGCGTTCGAGAACTCGCCCCGCGCGCGCTGCCACTCCTTCACGGCGGTGAAGTGCGGGCGGGCGCGCATGAGGTCGGCGGGCAGGTCGAGAAGCGCCAGCGCCCGGTCGTTGCAGACGGCGACATGGCCGCCGGCATCGACCAGGAGCAGGCCCTGGTCCATGTGGCCGAGGGTGAGCGCGAACAGCGCCTCCCGCTCCGCCGCCGCCGCCTCGCGCCGCTCGGCCTGGACGCGGGCCTCCTGGAGGCGCAGATGCGCCACCACCGTCGCGGCGAGGTCGCTCAGGGCGGCCCGGTGCTCGGCCGGGAAGTCGCGCGGGACCATGTCGACGATGCACAGGGTACCCACCGCGAGGCCGGGCCGCAGGGTGAGCGGCGCGCCCGCGTAGAAGCGGATCCCCGGCGCCCCCGCGACCAGCGGGTTGCCCGCGAAGCGCTCGTCGCGGGTGGCGTCCTCGACCACGAGGACGTCGTCCTGGAGGATCGTATGATTGCAGAAGGCGACCTCGCGCGGCGTCTCGGCCGCGTCGAGCCCGCAGCGCGCCTTGAACCACTGCCGGTCGTCGTCGATGAGCGAGACCACGGCGATGGGCACGCCGAACAGGCGGGAGGCCGTGCGGCAGACCGCGTCGAACTGGGCCTCGGGCGGGGTGTCGAGGATGCCGAGATCGCGCAGCAGGCCGAGCCGCTCGGCCTCGTTCGCCCCCAGGGGGTAGCTCATGTCGGCTCTTACCTTCGCGATCACCCGCGCCTGCGCATTCCGGCTCATCGGTCGCGGCGCGGGCATGGGTGGGCGCATGCGAGCCGGGGCTCCGGGCGGGCGCGCAGGCCTGCGCCATGGCCCGCGCCGCGCGTCGATCGAATCCTCGCCATCGACATGTCCCTCGACGCCTTCAGCCGCGACTTCGCTTCAGTCTCGCCGAAATCTGTAAACCGCACGTTGATGGCTGTATATCCCGCGCCCGGACATGTAGCGCGGTGACGTTGCGTCAGCAACGCGATCGACGATTGCGTGACGTTACGGAGGGACGTCCCGGCAGGACGCGCGCCCTTGCGTCCGTGCCTCGCCGGAGCCTCGCGCGGCGAATCGCCCGAGAATGGGCCGCGGCGGACGCCGCCGCGACCCTGATCACGAACGCCCGCGCACGTCCCGGCGCAGCCGGTCGCCGAGGCGGCCCGTCCGCCTCACTTGCCCTGGTTCACCACGACCGGCTTCAGGGCGTTCGCCTGGAGGCCGTACTTCTTGAGGAGCTCGTCGTAGGTGCCCTTCTGCTGCAGCCGCTCGATCGCGCCCTTCACGGCGTCGCGCAGCTGGCCGCCCTCGGGCGTCTTCACGAAGGGGATGCCGGACAGGGACTCGGTGAAGGCCTCGCCCAGCAGCACGTAGGTGTTGGGCTCCTGCGACTGGAACCAGGGCAGGGTCTCGTTGCCCTGCACGGCGCCCTGGAGGCGCTGCGTCTTGAGCTGGGTGCGGGCGTCCGCCGAGCCCTCGGTCCCGACCACGGTGATGGCGGGCCGGCCCTTGGCGACGCAATTGGCGTCGCTCCAGTCCTTGATCTGGGCGGGCCAGTTGGTGGAGCGGCTCGCCCCCACGCTCTTGCCGCACAGGTCCTCCGGGGTCTTGACGGAGCCCGCGAGCGACTGAAGCGTGTAGAACTGCGCGCCCGAGCGCATGTAGTCGACGAAGTCCGCCACCTCGCGCCGGCTGGGCAGGTCGCTCATGCCGGCCATCACCATGTCGACCCGGCCCGTCTGGAGCGAGGGCAGCATCTGGGCGAAGGCGATCTCCTGCCAGTCGGCCGCGAGGCCCAGCTCCTTGGCGATCGCCTCGCCGAGCTCGATGTCGAAGCCGGCGAGCTTGTTGGTGGCCGGGTCCTTGTAGGTGATGGGGGCGTAGTTCGGCATGGTGGCGATGGTGAGCTTGCCCGCCTTCTTGACCCGCTCGGGCACCTCCTGGGCGGTCGCGAGGCCGGCCGCCAGGAGGGCGGCCGCGAAGGCGGCAAGGCCGAGTGCTTTCGTCATGGTTGGTCCCCTTCCCTTGTGGGCCGCGATCAGGCGATCACGGCCGCGATGAAGTCCTGCGTACGGCGCTGGCGCGGACGCACCAGCACCTCCTCGGGCGTGCCCGTCTCGACGACGGCGCCCCGGTCCATGAACACGACGCGGTTGGCCACCTCGCGGGCGAAGCCCAGCTCGTGCGTGACCACGATCATGGTCATCCCCGAGCGGGCGAGGTCGCGCATCACCGCCAGCACGTCGCCCACGAGCTCCGGGTCGAGGGCCGAGGTCGGCTCGTCGAAGAGCATCAGCGACGGCTTCATGGCGAGCGCCCGGGCGATCGCCACGCGCTGCTGCTGCCCGCCCGACAGCTCGATCGGATAGGCGTCGCGCTTGTCGGAGAGGCCGACCCGGTCGAGCAGCGCCATCGCCTCCTCCACGGCCTCGCGCCGCGGGCGACGCAGCACCGTGACGGGTCCCTCGATCACGTTCTGGAGCGCGCTCAGGTGGCCGAACAGGTTGAAGCGCTGGAAGACCATGCCGCTCCTCAGCCGCTGGCGGGCGAGCTCGGCATCCGAGAGCTCGTGGAGCGCGTCGCCGACGCGACGGAAGCCCACGAGCTCCCCGTCGACCCAGATCGCGCCCGCGTCCGGGCGCTCGAGCTGATTGATGCAGCGCAGGAACGTGCTCTTGCCCGAGCCGGACGGGCCGATGACGCACACGACCTCGCCGCGCGCGACGTCGAGCGACACGCCGTCGAGGGCGCGCAGCGAGCCGAAGACCTTCACGACCTCGCGGGCCACCACCATCGCGCTCATCTCAGGCCGCTCCCTGGCGCGCGGGCGCCGCCCGCCGCTCGCCGCGCCCTCGCGAGAAATGGCGCTCGAGGAAATATTGGCCGACCTGGAGCACGGTCACGACCGCGAGGTACCAGATCGCGGCGACGATCAGCAGCTCGATGACCCGGGCATTGGCGTAGTAGATGGTCTGGGCGTTGCGCAGGATCTCGGCGTACTGGATGACGCTCGCGATCGAGGTGAGCTTCACCATGCTCACGAACTCGTTGCCGACCGGCGGGATGATCACCCGCATGGCCTGGGGCAGCACGATGCGCCGCAGCGTCGTGAGCCGGGTCATGCCGATGGTCTTGGCGGCCTCGGTCTGGCCCACGTCCACCGACAGGATGCCGCCGCGCACCACCTCCGCCGTGTAGGCGCCCTGGTTCATGCCGAGGCCCAGCAGCGTCGCCACGAAGGGCGTCATGACGTCGACCGTGCGGGCCTCGATCAGCCCCGGAATGCCGATCGTGGGGAAGACCAGCGCGAGGTTGAACCAGATGAGCAGCTGCAGGATCAGCGGCGTGCCCCGGAAGAACCAGATGTAGAAGATCGCCGCGCCCTTGAGCACGGGATTGGGCGACATCACCATAATCGCGAAGGTGACGCCCAGCGCGATGCCCAGCGCCATGGCGCAGAGCGTCATCACCACCGTGTTGGCGAGCCCCGCCATGATGGCGGGGGCGGTCAGGAACTGGCCCACCACCCGCCAGGCGATCTGCCCCTCCGCGAAGGCCTTGCCGACCCAGGCGAGCGCCAGGAGGATGAGGAGCGCCGCGAGCCAGCGGCCGAAGCGTGGGCGGCGCACATGGCGCAGGCCGGCGATGGAGAACGGGTCCGGGGCGGCGGTCGTCATGCCGGATCTCCCGGGCGCGGGCCCCGATAGTCCCGCGACCAGTGCCGCTGCCCGTCCAGCACGGCGCGCAGGCGCGCGATCTGCTCGCGGACGCGGGCCGGCGCGGTGCCCCCGTGCCCGCCGCGCGCCGCCACCGCGGCCCCCGCCGTCACGTGGGCGCGCAGCGCCGGCGTCAGGCGCGGGTCGAGGGCGGCGAGCGCGTCGTCGGGCACCTCGTGCAGGGCCCATCCCCGGTCCTCGCACAGGCGCACCAGGGCGCCCGTGATCTCGTGGGCCTCGCTGAAGGGCACGCCCCCGCGCGCCAGCCAGTCCGCCACCTCGGTCGCCAGCGTGAAGCCCTCCACGGCCTCGGCGGCGAGGCGCTCGGCGTCGACGCGCATGGTCGCGATCATCCCGGCCATGGCGGGGAGCACCAGGAGGAGCTGGTCGACCGCGTCGAAGGCGGCGCGCTTGTCCTCGGCCAGATCGCGGTTATAGGCCAGCGGCAGGCCCTTGAGGGCGACGAGCATCGTGGCGAGGTCGCCGATCAGCCGCGCCGCGCGCCCGCGGGCGAGCTCCGCGATGTCGGGGTTCTTCTTCTGCGGCATGATCGAGGAGCCGGTCGCGAAGGCGTCGTCGAGCGCGACGTAGCGGAACGGCCGCGAGGTCCAGATGAAGATCTCCTCGGCCAGCCGCGACACGTCCGCAGCCGTCATCGCGGCGACGAACAGGAACTCCGCCACGTGGTCGCGGGCCGCCACCGCGTCGATGGAGTTCTCGCAGGGCCCCTCGTAGCCGAGCTCCTCGGCCGAGAGATCGGGCCGCGTCGCGATGGCGGAGCCCGCCAGCGCGGCGGCGCCGAGCGGCGACAGGGCCGCGCGCCGATCCCAGTCCCGCAGGCGCTCGCCGTCGCGGGAGAGCGCCTGGGCATGGGCCAGCATGTGGTGGCCGAAGACGACCGGCTGGGCGGGCTGCAGGTGGGTGAAGCCGGGCGCGAGCGTCTCGGCGTGGCGCTCGGCCACCCCGACGAGAGCCTCCTGCAGGTCGAGAAGCGCCGCCATGACCGCCCGCACCTGGTGGCGCAGATAGAGCTTCAGGTCGTTGGCGGCCTGATCGTTGCGCGAGCGGCCGGCCCGCAGCTTGCCGCCGAGCGCCCCCAGGCGCTCCGTCAGCACACGCTCCAGGAAGGTGTGGACGTCCTCGTCTCCCTCCGACGGCCGCACCCGGCCCTCCGCCACGTCCTGCTCCAGCGCGTCGAGCGCGGCGCGCAGGGCGTCCCCCTCGGGCCTGGTGAGGAGACCGGCGCGCACGAGCTCCTCCGCGTGGGCCCGCGAGCCGGCGATGTCGTAGGGCGCGAGGCGGAAATGGCTCGCCTCGGAGCGCGACAGGCGCATCAGGGCCGGATCGGGCGGGGCGCGGAAGCGCGCGCCCCAAAGCCGTGCGGAGGTCATCGTCGGGCTCCTGCGGGAAGCCGGACTGTTTCAGCCCCTGGCGGCGCGCACAATGGGAATTGTCGCGGCGGGCCCTGGGAGGGATGCCCGGCCCGGCTTGATGGCGCCTGCCCGGCATGCGATCCCCTGGCCTGGGACGGCAGGGAGAGAACGTCATGGATC
This sequence comes from Salinarimonas sp., assembly GCA_035628475.1. GTDB lineage: Bacteria > Pseudomonadota > Alphaproteobacteria > Rhizobiales > Beijerinckiaceae > Salinarimonas_A. The sequence goes on from DASPJU010000024.1 coordinate 6,211, forward strand.
GCAGAAAGCTCATCCTCGGCGGGGGCCTCGCGGCGGCCGGCGTCGCGGCGCCGGCGATCGCGCAGTCGAGCCCGGAGATCCGCTGGCGCATGGCGTCGAGCTACCCGAAGAGCCTCGACACGCTGTTCGGCGCCGGCGAGATGATCGCGCGGCGCGTGGCGGCCGCGACCGACGGGCGGTTCCAGATCCAGCCCTTCGCGGCGGGCGAGATCGTGGGCGCCCTCCAGGTGCTGGACGCCACGCAGAACGGCACCGTGGAATGCGGCTACACCCTGTCGAGCTTCTATATCGGCAAGGACCCCACCTTCATGTTCGAGACCTCCGTGCCGTGGGGCCTGAACGTGCGCCAGCACAATGCGTGGATGTACTATGGCGGCGGCCTCGACCTCGTGCGCGACTTCGTCAAGGACTACAACGTCTTCAGCCTGCCCGCGGGCCAGACGGGCGCGCAGATGGGCGGTTGGTTCCGAAAGGAGATCCGCTCCGTCGAAGACCTGAAGGGCCTCAAGATGCGCATCGCCGGGATGGGCGGGCAGATCATGGCCCGGCTCGGCGTCGTGCCGCAGGTGCTGGGCGCGGGCGACATCTACCCGGCGCTCGAGCGCGGCACCATCGACGCGGTGGAGTTCTCCGGCCCCCACGACGACGAGAAGCTCGGCTTCGTGAAGGTGGCGAAGTACTATTATTATCCCGGCTTCTGGGAGGGCGGGGCCCAGCCCTCGCTCTATGTCAACCTCCCCCGCTGGAACGAGCTGCCGGCCGCCTACAAGGCGGTGCTGGAGGCCGCCTGCGCGGAGGCCAACGCCTTGTGCGTGGCCAAGTACGACGCCCAGAACGCCGACGCGATCCGCCGCCTCGTGGGCCAGGGCGTGGAGCTGCGGCCCTTCCCGCGCGACGTCATGGAGCAGAGCCACCGCGAGGCCTTCAAGCTCTACGGGGAGCTCGCGGCCGCCAACCCGCGCTTCAAGAAGATCTACGAGTCGTGGAGCGCCTTCCGCGAGAAGGAGCTGACCTGGTTCCGCATCGCCGAGCTGCCCTTCGACTATTTCCTGGCCACGCAGCCCGTCGCGCGCTGAGCCTCAGAGGGCGCGGATCGCCGCGAGCGTGGCATCCGCGACGGCGATTCCCTCGGCTTGGGCCCGCCGGCGCAGGTCGAGCCGGCGGGCGCCGGGCAGGCGCGCGCCGGCCTGCGCTTGAACCGCGCCCGCCAGGGCCTCGAAGCGCTCCGCGCCGCCGCCCAGCGCCGCCGGGTCGAAGGCGAGCAGGAGCTGGCCCGTGCCGGGGGGCGGTCCGTGCGCGTCGAGGAAGGAGGAGGCGTCGGCCGCGTAGGTCGCGCCCGTGAGCCCCGCCGCGAGGAGCTCCACCATGAGGGCGAGCGCCGTGCCCTTGGCGTCGCCCAGCGGCGCCATGGTGCCCTTGAGCGCCGCGTCGGGATCGGTGGTCGGGCGGCCCTGCGCGTCGAAGGCCCATCCCTCCGGGATCGGCTGCCCCTTCTGCTTCGCGGCCAGGATGTTGCCCCGCGCCACCTTCGACAGCGACAGGTCGACCACGATCGGCGCGCCGCGCTCGCGCGGCGCCGCGAAGGCGATGGGGTTGGTGCCGAACAGGGCCCGGTCGCCGCCCCAGGGGGCGATGGCCGCAGGCGTGTTGGCGAGGAGGATCGCGACGAGGCCCGCCTCCGCCAGGCGCTCCACCGGGTGGCCCGCGGCGCCCGCGTGATGCGAGCGGCGGATCGGGGCCGCCGCGATTCCGGCCTCCCGCGCGACGGCGGGCAGCTCCCGGACGGCCAGCTCCAGGGCCGGATAGGCGAAGCCGTGCGCGGCGTCGACCGCGAGCACGGCGGGACGCGGGCGGGTGGCGCTCGGCGTGGCGAAGCCGTCGACCTTGCCGGCCTTGGCCTGCGCGGCGTAGCTCGCCACGCGCGAGAGGCCGTGGCCCGAGAGCCCGTCGGCTTCCGCCGCCACCAGGGCGCGGGCGACGCTGCGGGCGTTCTCAGGGGAGGTGCGGCAGCGCTCCAGCGCCGCGGCGACGAGGTCTTCCGCCTCGATCAACGAGAGCTGCGGCATGTCAGGCCTCCGCGAGGGCGCGCCGCACGGCCTGGGCCGTCACCTGCGAGACCCGGACATTGGATTCGACCGTGACCCCGGCGATGTGCGGCGTGAGCACGAGGTTGGGGATGCCGGCCAGCACGGCGCCGCGCGCGGCCCCCACGGGCTCCTCGTCGAACACGTCGAGGGCCGCGCCGCCCAGGCGCCCGGCCCGCAGGGCCTCGGCCAGCGCGCCCTCGTCGACGACGCCGCCGCGCGCGGCGTTGACGAGGATCGCGTCGGGGCGCATGCGGGCGAGCGCGCCCGCGTCGATGAGGTTGCGGGTCGCGTCCGTCAGCGGCACGTGGAGCGAGACCACATCCGATCCGGCGAGCAGCGCGTCGAGGTCGGCGTCCTCGGCGCGGCCCCAGGGCTGGCTGCGCGAGGGGTGGTCGGCGGGGACGAAGGGGTCGTAGGCGAGGATCGTCATGCCGAGCGCCGCGGCGCGCCGCGCCGTCTCGCGGGCGATGGAGCCATAGCCCACGAGGCCCAGGACCTTGCCCGAGATCTCGCGGCCCATGAGCCGGTTGCGCGGCCAGGCGCCCGCCGCCACGTCGGCGCTCGCCCCGTAGGCGCCGCGCAGCAGCATCATGGCGGTGGCGATCACGTATTCGGCGACCGAGACGTCGTTGGCGCCGGTCGCCGGGAAGACCGCGACGCCCCGCGCCCGGCAGGCCTCCAGGTCGATGTTGTCGAGGCCGACGCCCAGGCGCCCGACGGCCCGCAGGCGGGGTCCCGCCTCGAGCAGCGCTCCGCGCACCTGCGTCCGGTTGCGCACGATCAGCGCGCGGGCCTGGGCGAGCGCGCCCACGAGGTCGGCGGGCCGGTCGACCAGGCCCGGATCGTAGAGCACGTCGAAGCCGCCGAGCTCGTCGCGGATCGCCGCCTCGTCCATGAACTCGCTGATGACGATGTCGGGCATGGCTTCCTCAGGCGCTGGCTTGGGGTGTCGAAGCGGGCGGGAACCGGCGGGCGATCTCTCCCCGGAGCCGGGGCGTCCCCGCCAGGGCCTTCATCGGCCCGCCCTCCGGCCGCCCGGCGATCCTGTCCGGCATGATCTCTCTCACGGCAGGACGAGGAGGCCCGCCAGGACCACGGCGAGCAGGATCAGGGTGGTGACGGAAAACAGCGCGATATGGCGCCAACCCGTGGCGAGGATCGCGCCCACCGACGTGCCGAGCCCCAGGGCCGCGATGGCGAGCAGCAGGCCCCAGGTCGAGGCGGTCGAGAGCGCCACCTTGACGGGGGCGTAGACCGGCTGCAGGGCGGGGAAGGCCGGCATCGCGCTGTTGACGAGGCACAGGCCCAGGAACACCACCGCGAAGACGGGCGCCGGCACCCGCGCCTCGCCCGCCGCGCCCTGCCGGCTCGCGAACCACCACCCCACCGCCAGCACCACGGGCAGGAGCAGGAAGACCCGGAAGAGCTTCACGACCACGGCGGTGTTGCCGACGCTCTCGGAGACCGCGTAGCCCGCGCCGGCGACCTGCGCCACGTCGTGGATCGTGGCGCCCAGCAGCACGCCCGTGGTCTGGGCGTCGAGGCCGAGCAGCGCGCAGAGCGGGGGATAGAGCACCATCACGAGGGTCGAGACGGCGTTGGCCGCCACCACCGTGAAGGTCACGTCGGCGCTCTTGCGGGGATAGCCGGGCACCACGGTCGCGGTGGCGAGCGTCGCGGAGGCGCCGCACACGGCGGTCGCCGCGCCCGCCAGCGCCCCGTAGCCGACATCGAGGCGCAGCGCCCGGGCGAGCACGATCCCGGAGACGAGGGTGACGCCCATGCCGACCACCACGAGCGCGGCCGTGGAGAGGCCCAGGTCCCAGATGTCGAGGAGCGCGATGCGCAGCCCCAGGAGCGCGATGGCGACGCGAAGCAGCTTCTTGACGCACCAGGTCAGGCCCGGCTCGAAGATCGGGCGGCTCGCGAAGCCGTGGCCCGCGATCCCGATCAGCAGCGCGATCACCATGGCCGGCAGGGGCGCGAGCAGGGGCGCCAGCAGCGTCGCCGCGACCGCGATCGCGCCGGCGAGGGCCACGCCCGGGGCGAGGCGGCGCACATTGTCCGCGAGGGTCGGCGCGAGCGCCGAGGATTGAGCCATCAGGTGCCCCAGGGACTGTTTCACCTCTCCCCGCGTGCGGGGAGAGGGCTTCGGGCCCCCTTGCCGGGGCCTGAAGCGAGCGCGGCAGCGCGGGGGGCGAGGGGGCCGGGACGGCGGAGCTCCACCGGTCGAGACCCCTTACCCTCTCCCCGCTCCACGGGGAGAGCCGGCCTACGCGCTGCGATAGAGCTTCGTCATCACGAACTCGCGGTGGCCCAGCGCCTCCGCGGCCGTGAGGCGGCCGTTGGCGGTGCGCACGATCATGTCGATGAGCGCGTCGCCCGCCTGCGGGATCGTCATCTCGCGGCGCAGCACGCCCGAGACGTCCACGTCCACGTGCTCCGACATGGTGCGCACCGTGCGCGGGTTGCCCGTGATCTTGATGACCGGGACGATCGGGTTGCCGATGACGTTGCCCTGGCCCGTGGGGAAGGTGTGGACCACGTAGCCGCCGGCCCCCATCAGGGTCACGCATTCGGCCGCGGCCGAGGAGGTGTCCATGTAGTAGAGGCCCGGCCCCTTGGCGGGGGCCTCCGCCGGCTCGAGGGCGTCGATGTAGCGGCACTCGCGGCCGATCTTCTCGAGGTTCCCGAGCGCCTTCTCCTCGATGGTCGTGAGGCCGCCGGCGATGTTGCCCTTGGTGGGCTGGGAGTCGGACAGGTCGTTGGTCTTGTGGGCCTCGATGACCTCGTCCTGGTAGGACTTCCAGATCCGGTACCACTTCTCTCCCACCTCGGGCGTCGCCGCCCGCTCCTTGGCGAGATGCTCGGCGCCGGTGATCTCCGAGGTTTCGCCGAACACGCCGTAAATGCCATGCGGAATGAGCTTGTCGTACATGTTGCCGACGGTCGGGCAGGAGGCGAGACCCGTGGTGGTGTCGCTCTCGCCGCACTTGGTCGAG
>DASPJU010000025.1:0-5388 GCA_035628475.1 Salinarimonas sp.
CCTTGCCGGAGCGCAGCGACTTCACCTCCGTGCCCGTGAGCGCGATGCCCGCCTCGAAGGTTTCCACGATCTCGTAGTGGAACCGGGCCTTGCGGTTGTCGGCAACGGTCTTGTGGGTATGCCGGTCGGGTTTGGGGGCCATCGGGTCAGGCGTTCAGGAGGCCCGCATGGACCATGGCGGCCCGGATCGCGGCGCGGGTGGGCTCGGTGACGGGCACGAGGGGCAGGCGCACCTCCTCGGTGCCGCGCCCGAGCAGCGCGAGCCCCGCCTTGGCGCCGGCGAGCCCCGGCTCGAGGAAGATCGCGTCGTGCAGCGGCACCAGCCGGTCCTGGACGGCGAGCGCGCCCGCGTAATCGCCCGAGAGCGACAGGCGCTGGAGCTCGGCGCACAGCGCGGGGGCCACGTTCGAGACCACCGAGATGCAGCCGTGCCCCCCCGCCGCGTTGTAGGCGAGCGCCGTCATGTCCTCGCCCGAGAGCTGGATGAAGTCGGGCCCCATGACGTGGCGCTGCTGCGACACGCGGGCGAGGTTCGCGGTCGCGTCCTTCACGCCGGCGATGTTCTTCAGCTCGTAGAGCCGCGCCATGGTGGCGACCGACATGTCGATCACCGAGCGGGGCGGGATGTTGTAGATGATGATCGGGATGCCGACGGCGTCGTTGACCGCCTTGAAATGGGCGTAGAGCCCCTCCTGCGTCGGCTTGTTGTAGTAGGGCGTCACCACGAGCACGGCGTCGGCGCCGGCGTCTTCCGCGTGCCGGGCGAGCGCCACGGCCTCCGCCGTGCAGTTCGAGCCGGCCCCCGCGATCACGGGGACCCGGCCCCGGGCTTCGCTCACGCAGATCTCGACGACGCGGTTGTGCTCCGCGTGGTTCAGGGTCGGGCTCTCGCCCGTGGTGCCGACGGGCACGAGGCCCGTGGTGCCGCTCTCGATCTGCCAGGCGACATGGGCCCGCAGCGCCTCCTCGTCCACGGCGCCGTCCCGGAACGGGGTCACGAGGGCCGTCATCGACCCCTTCAGCTCACGCGTCGCCACTGGCGCCTCTCCCGATTCTCAGGGGCGGGTGTCGCGCAAGCGCCGCCGCCGCTTTTGCGACACATAGTGCCTGCAGCGTGCCCGCGCAAACGGCCCGGCGGCGGGCCGGATCCGAAACCGCCGATTCTCGATGCGGGCCCGCCCGCATCGCCGCCGCGCCAGCGGCCCCAACAGAGGGCCGATCCAGAAACCTAGGTTAGTGCTTCGTCAACGCACCTCTTCAAAGATGAAGGCGGGGCCTTAAGATCACCCTCCAGGGAGGACCAGATGATCCCGACGCGTCGCGCCGCGCGCCTTGCCGCCTGCGCCGCCCTGATGGGCTTGCTCCACATGCCCGTCGCCCGGGCGGAGGCGCCGCCGGCCGTCCTCCTGGCCGACGACGCCGAGAGCCTCTCGACCCGCGCCATTGAGGCCCGCGTCCACGGGCCCGGGCCGCGCGCCGACCGCCGCCCCGGCTTCGACGAGGCGCGCTCCGTCGCGGAGGTCGACGTCGACCGCCTGCGCGAGGCGATCGAGCATTATCGGCGCGGGCGCGTCGGCGAGGGCGACCGACTGCGCGACGGGCTGGCCGACCCGACCGCGCGGGCGCTCGCGGAATGGGTCGCGATCCGCTCCGGGGCGGCACTGGGGCATGGCCGCATCACGGCCTTCCTGCAGGAGCATCCGGGCTGGCCGACGGGGGCCATGGTCCGGCGCCGGGCCGAGGAATCGCTCCTGTCCGACCGCAAGTCCCCCGCGGCGATCCGGGCCTTCTTCGCCGAGGCGCCGCCGATGAGCCCGCCGGGCCGGCTCGCGCTCGCGCTCGCCCACAAGGCGCTGGGTGACGCGGACCGCGCCGCGGAGCTGATCCGGGACACCTGGCGCAACGACTCGGCGGGGCAGGACTTCGAGACGCGCGTGCTCGAGGCCTTCCCCGGGGTTCTCACCCGCGACGACCACCGCATCCGCATGGAGCGGCACGCCTTCCGCGGCTCCTGGGAGACCGCGCGCCGCGCGGCGCTGCGCGCCGGCGAGGGCTATGCCGACCTGCTCAAGGCGCGTCAGGCCGTGGCGGGCAAGTCCAAGAAGGCGGAGGCGCTGCTCGCCGCGGTGCCGGCGGCGCTTCGCTCGGAGCCGGGCTTCCTCTTCGCCCGCGCGCAGCACCTGCGCCGGGCCGGGAAATATCTCGAGGCCGCCAAGGCGATGGCGCCGGCGCCGCGCGACCCCGACAGTCTCGTGGACGGGGACGCCTGGTGGGTCGAGCGCCGCGCGCTGGCCCGCGAGCTCCTCGATCTCGGCGAGAACCGCGCCGCCTACGAGGTGGCCCGCGCCCACGGGGCCCGCTCCGACCAGAACCGCATCGACGCCGAGTTCCACGCGGGCTGGATCGCCCTGCGCTTCCTGAACGAGCCCGAGACGGCGGCCTCCCACTTCACGCTCGCCTCCACCGTCGCCGAGACGCCGATCTCCATCGCGCGGGCCGCCTATTGGCAGGGCCGGGCCGCGGAGGCCGCCGGCCGGCCGGGCGAGGCGCGCTGGCACTACGAGCGGGCGGCGCTGCGATCCATCACCTATTACGGCCAGCTCGCCCGCCGGGCCCTGGGGCGCGAGAGCCTGCCGCTGCGCAGCGTCGCGGCCGACACGGCCGCCCGCGCCGAGGTCGACCGCCTCGCCGTGGTGCGGGCCCTCGACCTCCTCTACCGGGCGAACCTCACCGATCTCACGATCCCGCTCTATGCCGACATCGGCGCGCGCCTGAACGATCCGCGCCATCTCGACGCCGTCGCGGGCATCGCGGTCGCGCGCGGCGACGCCCGCGGGCTGCTCGCCTTGGGCAAGGCGGCGGTGCAGCGCGGCTTCCCTCTCGACCTCCATGCCTATCCGACGCTGGGCATCCCGAGCTTCCAGCCCGTCGGGGGACGGGTCGAGTCCGCCATGGTCTACGCCATCGCGCGCCAGGAGAGCGCCTTCCATCCCACGGCGGTGTCCCATGCCGGCGCGCGGGGCCTGATGCAGCTCATGCCCGCCACCGCCAAGCGCACGGCGCAGCGCTTCAAGGTGGGCTTCGCGGCGGACCGGCTCACCACGGACGCGGCCTACAACGCCAAGCTCGGGGCGGCCCATCTCTCGGAGCTCATGGAGGACTGGAAGGGCTCGCTGATCCTCACCTTCGCCTCCTACAATGCCGGCGGGGGCAACGTGGCGCGCTGGATCAGGGCTTACGGCGACCCGCGCCGGCCGGACGTCGATCCCGTCGACTGGGTCGAGCGCATCCCCTTCTACGAGACCCGCAACTACGTGCAGCGCGTGAGCGAGAACTTTCTCGTCTACCGCCAGCGCCTGGGCGAGCGCGTCGCCGGCGCGGATCCGGGGGTCCAGGCCGCCGACGCGGAGGCGCCGAAATAGGCTCCCCACGGCGCAGGGCCGGGATGGCGTGGCCGGCACCCCCCTCCGCTCCCGTCTCGAAGGGGGCTCACGCCTGTGGCGGCGTGGTGCGGGCTTCGAGGCTCGCACCTCGGCATGAGGGGGGTGGAGAGAACGCCCCTCCCACCCTCCTCCCTCGTCCCCAAATGCGCCCCGGGCTTGACCCGGGGGGAGCCTCGAAGGGCGCTCCAGGCATCGCCGACCCCCCTTGGCAGCGTCGGCTCGCTCGCGGGCATGACAAGCCGACCCGCGCGGCTTAGGCTGCCCTGGCGACGCGCGAGGGCAGCATGGCGGATTACGCGGATCTCTTCGTCTCGGCCTCCGACGGCCTGCGGCTCCATGCCCGCGATTACGGCCCGGTCACGTCGACGGCCCTGCCGGTCGTCTGCCTGCCGGGGCTCGCGCGGCACGCGGCGGACTTCCATGAGCTGGCGACGCTCCTCGCCGCCGATCCCGACCGTCCGCGGCGGGTGCTGGCCCTCGACTATCGCGGGCGCGGCCGGTCCGAGCGCGACCGCGACTGGCGCCGCTACGACCTCCAGGTCGAGCTCGACGACGTCCTGCAGGTGCTCGCGGCGGCGGGCGTGCACGAGGCGGTCTTCGTGGGCACCTCCCGGGGCGGGCTCATCACGATGGCGCTCTCCGCGCTGCGCCCGGCCGCGATCCGCGGCGCGGTGCTCAACGACATCGGGCCCGTGATCGACGGCACGGGCCTCGTGCGCATCCGCGGCTATGTCGGCCGGCTGCCCCAGCCCCGCGACTGGCGCGAGGCCGCCCAGATCCAGCGCGAGCTCGCCGACGCCGACTTTCCGCGCCTCACCGAGGCCGAGTGGGAGGCGATCGCCCGCGCGACCTGGACCGAGGAGGGCGGCCGCCTCGTTCCCGCCTACGACCCGGCGCTCGCCAAGACCCTGGAGGCGATCGACATCGAGACGCGCCTGCCGGAGCTGTGGCCGCTCTTCGAGGGGCTGGGGGATGTCCCCGTGCTCGCCCTGCGCGGCGCCAACTCCGACATCCTCTCGGCCAAGACCCTCGACGCCATGGCGGCGCGCCACCCGCGGCTCGCCGCGGTGACGGTGCCCCACCAGGGCCACGCGCCGCTCCTCAAGGGGGATCTCGCGGCGCGCATCCGGGACTTCGTGCTCGAGGTCGAAGGGATCGCGGCGCCGGCCCAGGAGACCGCCGAGGCGGCCTGAGCAGGCCTATCCCCGCCCCAGCAGGGCGAGCGCGTCGCGCAGGCGCCCGCCCGCCCGCGCCAGGGCCTCGCGGGCCTGGGGCACGTCCGTGCCGGCCTCGACGAGGACCACGGCGAGCTTGACGTGCCCGCCGGCGCGGGAGAGCGCCTCGCGGGCGGTCTCGGGCGCGCAGCCCGTGAGGTGGACGAGCATCGCCTCGCTGCGCCGCTCGAGCTTGGCGTTTACCGCCTGCACGTCCACCATAAGGCCGTCATGGACATGCCCCAAGCGGATCATCACCAGGGAGGAGAGCAGGTTCAGCGCCACCTTCTGGGCCGTGCCCGCCTTCATGCGCGTCGAGCCCGCGATGCCCTCGGGGCCGGTGTCGAGAAGGATGCCGTGATCGGCCTCCTCGAGGATGGGCGTGCCCGGATTGTTGGCGATGCCGATCGCCAGCGCCCCGACGGCGCGGGCCTCGCGCAACGCCCCGAGCGTATAGGGCGTGGCCCCGCTCGCCGCGACCGCGACGAGCGCGTCGTCGGGCGAAAGACCCCGCGCCCGCGCCTCCCGGGCCCCGTCCTCGGCGCTGTCCTCGGCCCGCTCGACGGGATGGAGCAGGGCGCGCTCTCCGCCCGCGAGCAGGAAGACCAGGCGCTCGGCGGGCCAGCCGAAGGTGGGCGTGAGCTCGGCGCCATCCTGGACGGCAAGGCGCCCCGACGTGCCGGCCCCCGCATAGACCAGGCGCCCGCCCCGCCGCAGCCGCTCCTCGACGG
>DASPJU010000026.1:0-3353 GCA_035628475.1 Salinarimonas sp.
GACGACTTGGACGCCGAGCGGCACGCCGCCGGCGCCGGTCAGGCCAGGCACGTTCACGCAAGGCGTGCCCATCAGGGTCCAAAGCCGGTTGAAGGCCGAGCTTCCCGTGGAGGCGAGGGTCTCGGGCGCGGGACCGGGCGCGGAAGGCGTGAGCAGCACGTCGGTCTCGAGGAAGACGTCGCGCAGGGCGGATCGAGCCCGGTGGGCGGTGGAGCGCGCCGCGTCGTATTCCGCGGGCGAGACGCCCGCCGCCGTCTCCAGGAGCTCGCGCAGGAGCGGCGGCAGGGCTTGCCGGTGACGGTCCCATTCGAAGGCCAGCGCCTGGGCCGCCTCGAAGTTCTGGATCGTCACGTGGGCCGCGAAGGCCTCCTCGAAGATCGGCGCGAGGGCCATGCGGGTCACCCGCGCTCCGGCTCGTTGCGCGGCCGCCGCAGCCTGGTCGAGGGCGGCGAGGATCGCGGGATCGACAGGCCCGGCGAAGTCCTGGGTCACGACGCCGACCCGCGGGGCGCCGGGGTTCTCGGGCGGCACGAGATCCTCGCGCCTGGTGATCGCGGCAAGGGCGAAGGCCACGTCCGCGACGCTCGCCGCGAACAGCCCCGGCGTATCGAGGCTCCAGGAGAAGCACTTGATCCCTACCGTCGGCAGCAGGCGATAGGAGGGCTTGATCGCCGCGACGCCGCAGTAGGCCGCCGGGCGGATCACCGAGCCGCCGGTCTGGGTGCCGACCGCGAGGGGCACCATCCCGGCTGCCACCGCGGCGGCCGAGCCCGAGGAGGAGCCGCCCGGAGTTCGTCCCGGAGCGCTCGGGTTGCGGGTCGGCGTCGGGTCCAGATAGGCGAAGGCGGTCGTGGAGGTCTTGCCCACGGGCGTCGCGCCCGCGCGTCGCAGGGCGCTCGACAGGGGCGCGTCCGCGAAGGGCCGGTGGCCGGCATAGACCGGCGATCCCATGCCGGTCGGCTGGCCCGCCACGTCGACGATGTCCTTGATCCCGACCGCGATACCCAGGAGGGGCCCCTCCCGGCCGGGTCGCGCGCCCTCGTCCACATGGACGAAGGCCTCGATCCCGGGGTCACGCTCGCGAATGGCGGCGAGCTGATCCGCAATCGCCGCCTCCGGCGTCAGAGCGCCGGACTCGATGCGGCGGCGGATGTCGAGCAGGGAAAGCATGGCGACCTCGGGGCAGGGCTGCGAGCATGACGGAGGGGCGACGGATCGCGCCAACCATAACCGATCCACCGGAGCAGGGCAGGGGCCCGACGCATCCGTGCTGCCCCGATTCGGGTCACGCCGGGGCCGCCAGGGTTGACGCCGCCTTTACTCCCGCGGGCGCATTTGACGGATCATGTTGCGTCGTGGCGTTGCGTATGGAGTTTTGGGGTTGCTGGGGCTCGGGCTCGCGGGCTGCGGCATTCGCGGCGAGCAGCGCGAGCCGTGGCGCACGCAGGCCGAGGAAGCCTGCCTTTCGGCCAAGCTCGTGACGCCCTCGGCCTACATGTCGCGCTCCTCGCCGATCGAGGGGCCGGGGCCCTGCGGCATCTCCCACCCCTTCCGGATCGCCGCCTTCGGGGGCGGAACGGTGGGCGTCTCGCGGCAGGTCACGCTGGGCTGCCCCATGATTCCCAAGATCGAGGCCTGGATCGACGACACCCTGCAGCCGGCGGCGGCGCTCTATTTCGGCCAGCCCGTGGTCGAGATGAAGTCGGGCACCTACAATTGCCGATCGCGCAACAACCAGCGCGGCGCACGCCTGTCCGAGCACTCCTTCGGCAACGCGATCGACATCTCCGCCTTCATCCTCGCCGACGGGCGCGAGATCACGGTGATGCGCGGCTGGCGCGGCGCGGCGGTGGAGCAGGAGTTCCTCCGGGAGGTCTTCGTCGGCGCCTGCCGCCATTTCACGACCGTGCTCGGCCCCGGCGCCGACATGTTCCACTACGACCATTTCCATCTCGACCTCGCCCGCCATGACGCCCGCGGCGCGCGGCGGGTCTGCAAGCCCGTGCTGAAGTTCACGCCGCGGCTCGCCGAAGGCGCCTCCGCCAGCATGAGCCACGGCCGCTTCCAGCCCCCGCCGGACTGGTCGGCTCCGGGACCCCGCCCGAGACCCGCGCCCGGCTGGTCGCAGGAGCCGCTGCCCGAGAGCGACATCCGCGAGGAGGAGCCCGACGGCGAGGGGTTCGGCCCGATCTCGCGGGCCTCCGACCCGCCCTTCGGCGCCCGCCCGGCCGCACCGCCCCTCGCCGCGCCGGCCCCGCTGGCGACCGCCTCGCGTCCGCCTCCCGTTTTTGACCCCTACGGCCGCCCGGGCCCTCCGGCGGTGCGCCCGCCCCACGTCGCCGCACCGGCTCATGCTCCGCCGCAGATCGGCGTGGGCGTCCCGCTCTACTAGAGGATGTCGCGGAGAGGTGGCTTCCGGTTCTCCGCGAAGACAGACGACCGATCCGAGACCTGGAGTCCGTCAGGCGGTCCCATGACCGTCTGACGGACTCGGGGGCGCGGCAAGCCTTGACCTGCGGAGCCGCGCTCGCCATCGTCGCGGCACCGATTCAAGGATTGTTAATCCGCATGCGCCGCATCGCGCTCGTCCTTCTCGCCGCCCTGGCCGGCGCCGGCGCCGTCGAGGCCCGGGACATCGTGCCGTCCGAGCGGCGCATCCTGCCATGGGACGGGGGCATCCCGGGCTGCGGCGACACCAGCGTGCTCGCCAACATCACGGCCGCCTTCGCGAGCCGCGAGGACAAGTTCTGGAACGAGGGCCTGCGCCTCGTGGGCTACGAGAACATCCGCCCGTTGGCCTGGCGCCCCGAGGGGCTCGACGTCATTCCCCGCCGCTACTGCACGGCGGTCGCCACGGTGAACGACGGACGCAAGCGCCGGGTCGACTACCAGGTCCGCGAGGATCTCGGCCTCGCCGGCTTCGGCTGGGGCGTGACCTGGTGCGTCCACGGCCTCGACCGGCATTGGGCGAACGCCCCGGCCTGCCGGATGGAGCGTCCGTGAGGGCGGCTCTCGCGGCCGCGCTCCTTCTCGCGGCGACCCCGGCCGGAGCCGAGCCCCGCGGGTCCGAGCCGGGCGCCTTCGACTTCTACGTCCTCGCGCTCTCGTGGTCCCCCGGCTTTTGCGCGCTGGAAGGCGACCGAAAGGAGCGCGACCAGTGCGCGCCGGGCGCCGGGCTCGGCTTCGTGGTGCACGGCCTGTGGCCCCAGAACGAGCGGGGCTACCCGACCTCCTGCGGGGCCGAGCGGTCGCCCTCGCGCATCGCGATGGACGAGGCCCGCCGCGTCTACCCGAGCGAGGGCCTCGCCCGTCACCAATGGCGGAAGCACGGCACCTGCTCGGGGCTCGACCCG
>DASPJU010000027.1:0-3072 GCA_035628475.1 Salinarimonas sp.
GCGGGGAGACGTTGATGGACAGGCGCTGGTCCGGATGGGCGAGCAGCCAGTCGGTGGCGAGCTCGACCATGCGGGCGTCGACGAGCGGCACCAGGCCCGAGCGCTCGACCACGCCGATGATGTCGCCGGCGCCCACCAGGGTGCCGTCCGCGCCGCGGATGCGCACGAGCGCCTCGTGGAAGGCGGGCTCGCGGGTGCGGGCGTCGACCACGGGCTGGCGGGCGAAGATCACGCGCCGCCCGTTGAGGGCGTCGAGGACGTCGATGGGCGGGGTGCCGCGGATCGCGGGAGCCGCCTCCCGGGCGAGCGAGGCGTCGTAGAGCCGATAGGCGGGGCTCGCGGCGCCTCGCCGGACGGCGGCGAGCGCGTCCTCGGCGCGGCGCAGGAGGCGGGGGGCGTCGACCGCGTGGTCGGGGGCCGCGGCGGCCCCGATGCGCAGGCGCACCATGTACGGCCCGCGTGGGGTCACGACCGGTGCGGTCTCGACCGCCGCCGCGAGGCGCCGGGCCGCGATCTCGGATTCGGCCGCGGGGCAGGACAGGAGCGCCACCGCGAAACGGTTGCCCGCGTAGCGTGCCAGGCGGTCGCGGCGGCGCATGACGGAGCGCATGCGCGCCACCACCTCGCCCAGCAGCGCGTCGGCCGCCTCGTAACCGATCTCCTCGTTGATGTGGCCGAGATCGTCCACGGCGACGACGAACAGGGTCACGGCGCGGCGGCTGCGCGAGGCCTCGGTGATGTCGGGCGCGATGGCGGTCACGAACTCGGTGCGCTCGCGCAGGGACGCGACGGCCGCCCCCTCCCCCGTCGCGGCGGCGCGGTCCACGCGCACCACGCCGTGCGCGAAGGCGGGACGCCCCTCCGCGTCGGCGTACCAGCGGCCCGTGTCCTCGATCGTGACGAGGCGCCCGGAGGCGAGGCGGAGCGCGTAGCGCGCCCGGAACGGCACGCCGCTGCCCGCGTCGCTCGCCAGGCCGGCGAAGATGGCGTCGTAGCGGGTCAGCCCCGATCCCGGCTCCACGGCGAGCGAGAAGGCCCGGCCGGTGGACAGGGTCGAGAGGTCGGCGATCCCGAGCACGTCGGCGGCGTTCAGGCCCCAGGAGACCGAGTCGGTGGCGAGATCCCAGTCATAGACCGCCTCGCCGATGGAGGTCAGGATGGCGCGGGGATCCAGGGGCCCGCGCTCGCGATCCGTGCCGAAGGCGCCGCCCGCGGCGGCCGGGCGCGAGCCTATGACGCCCCGCAATGACATGGATGCTCCTCTTGCGCTCGGTCCGGACGTCGATTCGGGGCAGGCCGCGGAACCGCCTCGGGCGGATCCCTGTTCCAAAACGATGCGGGCGGGAGGGTTAAACCGAGGTAAATTCGGGCCCCGATCTTGCTCCGGGGGGTGCATGGCAGGGGAGCGTCCCATGGCGATGCAGGGCACGGGCGAGGGTCGCGAGGGCAAGGGCGGCGCCCTGGTGGTGCTGACGGCCGCGGCCGCGCCGCCGGCCGCCGCCGCGCGGCCGCTCGCGAGCTTCCTCGCCCAGCTCATCGCCTGCCACGGCCGCCTTCCCGCCTACCGGACCCGCCTTCGCGCCTCGCCCGGGGAGGCGCGGGCCCGCTACGACGAGGCCGACCGCCCGGCCCCGCCGCGCAGCCGCTTCGAGCGCCGCCTTTAGGGCGCGCCCGGGGGAAGCGGCCGCAGGTCCTCCGCGACGACAAGCGGCGCGCCCGGGACACGCAGGCCCCCAAGTCTCCGTCGAGCGTCGGACGGACCCGAAGGCGCCCTGGCGCGGGCGCGCGAAGGCGCTAAGCTCCGCCGACGCGGCGCACGCCCCCGCCCGCCGCGACCCGAGCCGCGAGACCCCGATGCTCCTCCCCGACGACCCCGCCCGCGCCTTCGTCCCCTACCCGGCCGCCCCCGTGCCCAACGCGCCCGACGGGCCGCTCGCGGGCCTCACGCTGGGGGTCAAGGACCTGTTCGACGTGGCGGGCTATCCCACGGGCTGCGGCTCGCCCACCATGCTCGCCCTATCCGGCGTCAAGACGGGGACGGCGCCGATCGTGCGGCGCCTCCTCGACGCGGGGGCGCGCTTCGTGGGCAAGACCCACACGGACGAGCTCGCCTTCTCGCTCAACGGCCGCAACGCCCATTTCGGGACGCCTCGGAACGGGGGCGCGCCCGAGCGCATCCCCGGCGGCTCGTCCTCGGGCTCGGCCTCGGCCGTGTCGAACGGCCTGTGCGACGTGGCGCTGGGCACCGACACGGGGGGCTCGGTGCGCGGTCCCGCGAGCCATTGCGGCCTCTTCGGGCTTCGCCCGACCCATGGCCGCGTCCCCCTCGCGGGCGCCCACGACCTCGCGCCGAGCTTCGACACCTGCGGCGTCTTCGCCCGCGACGCCGCCACCTTCCGGCGCGTGGGAGACGTGCTGCTGGGGGAGGACGCGGACCCGCTGCCCGAGCGCCCGCGCATCCTCCTCGCCGCCGACGCCTTCGCGCTGCTCGACGAGGAGGTGCGCGCGGCGCTGGCGCCGGCCCTGTCCCGCATCGAGGCGGCGCTCGGGTCGCCTGAGCGGGTCGAGGCGGCAGCGGGCGGCTTCGAGACGCTGTACTGGGCCTTCCGCTACCTCCAGGGCCGGGAGGCCTGGGAGGTGGACGGGGCCATGATCGAGCGCCACGCCCCGCCGCTCGGCCCCGGCGTCGCCGAGCGCTTCGCCTTCGCGCGCGCGATCACGGACGCGCAGGTCGCCGAGGGGACGCGCGTGCGCGCGGCCTTGCGCGAGCGGTTGGGCGGGCTGCTGGCCGGCGGCGCCGTCCTCGTCCTGCCGACCATGCCGGACGTGGCGCCCCGGCTCGACGAGCCCGAGTCGGGACTCGAGCGCTACCGCGACAACGCCCTCAACCTGCTGTGCCTGTCGGGGCTGTCGGGCTTTCCCCAGGTCACGATGCCGCTCGCCCGCCGCCTCGACGCGCCGCTCGGCATCTCCATCATGGGCCCGCCGGGCTCGGACCTGTCGCTCCTGCGGCTCGCGGAGCGGATCGCGGGCTAGGATGGATCGCGCGGAGGTCGGCTCCGCTTCGCCGCG
>DASPJU010000028.1:0-2713 GCA_035628475.1 Salinarimonas sp.
GCCGGTGCTCGACGGGGTGGAAGCGGCGATCGACGGCTTCCCGGGATCGAGCGCCGACCTGCTGCAGCTGCTGCTCGAGCGGGTCCATCGCGAGCTCGTGGACTCGGACGCGCGCATCCTCATGCGCGTCATCATCGCCGAGGGCGCGCGCTTCCCCGCCATCGCGGAGGCGCACTACACGCACTCGATTGCCAAAGGACGCCTGATCCTGGAGCGGATCGTCGCCCGGGGCGTCGCGAGCGGCGAGTTCCGGCCCGGCGCGGCAGCGGACTTGCCGATGGTGGTGGTCGCGCCGGCCCTGATGGCAGCGATCTGGCGCACGGTGTTCGAGCCCTTCGCCCCAGTCCCGCCCGAGCGGTTCCTCGCCGCCCACCTCGACCTCGTCCTCCATGGACTGTCGGCGCGACGGGACGCGGGCAGGCCATAACCGCTCTGCGCCCAAGCCGGCTAGAGAGATCATTTAGACCACGCCCGGAAAGCGGACATCCTGACTGGCATGTGCCACATCGAGTTTGCGCATAAGCCGCCAGTCGCGCTCCGCAGGGGCGGGCGGCCCTCCTCCAGGAACCGTAGCCAACGACGGGAGCGCCTAGCCGCGATGGCCCAGCCTGTCGAGTACGTCCGAGAGGAGCGCCATGAAGAATCGCTCGCGCATCTTGGGCAGCTCGTTGGAGGGAGCGAGACCGCGGGCCGATTTGGCGGGCATGGGTGCTCTCGCATGGGCAGGCCTGCCCTCCGGTTAAGGTGGGGCCCAGCATCCCGGCGGCGGCTCTCCCAAAGGACCGATGCGCGCAGCCCGCGGATGTGCTCTTTTGCGCCGGTCCGCTCCCGACCCGTCTCGCGCGACGAGGCGGCACGAGAAGGAGGGGCATGGAGAAACGCCGGCGGCGCGTCCTGCCGCCCAGGAGGGCCACAGATGCACAAGAGGACCTTTTTGTCGGCGCTCGCCGGCGCGCTCGCGCTCGGGGCTGGGCTCGCTCCCGCCGGCGCGCAGGAGCGCGTGAAGCTCGTCAACGTCTCGGAACTGTCAGGGCCGGGCGCCACCGCGGGCACTAACTGGCGCAACGGCATCGACCTTGCTGTGTCCGAGATCAACGCCAAGGGCGGCATCCTCGGGCGGATGATCGAGATCGTCCACTACGACAGCCAGACCAATCCGGGCGTCTCCCGAGCCCTCGTTCAGCGCGCCGTCGACGAGAACGCCTACGCGATCCTCGGCCCCGTCTTCTCCGGCCCGATCTCGGCCTCGATGCAGATCGCCCAGCGCGCCAAGGTGGCGCAGCTCGTGGGCGGCGAGGCGGCGGCGCTGACGAAGCAGAACAACCCCTACATCTTCCGCACCTCGCTGTCGCAGGCCGACGCGATGCCCAAGCTCGCCAACTATCTGCGCGACACGGTTAAGGCGCGCTCCGTAGCGGTGGTGTGGGTCAACAACGATTTCGGCAAGGGTGGGCGCGACGCCATGCTCCAGGAGTTGCAGCGGCGCGACATCAAGGTGGCGGCTGACATCTCCACAGAGCAAGGCCAGGCCGACTTCGCGGCCGACGCCCTGAAGGTGCGCAACGCCAATCCCGACGCGGTCTTTGTCTACCTCAACGAGGAGGAATCGGCCCGCTTCCTGCGTGCCGCGCGCCAGCAGGGCATCGACAAGCCCCTCATCGGAGAGACGACGCTACTTGGACAGAAGGTGATCGAGCTCGCGGGCGACGCCGCCAACGGCGTGCGCGGCCATGTCGGCCTCTCCATCGACGCGCCGGTCCCCGCCTTCCAGGAGTTCGGCCGCCGCTTCCAGGCGCGGCACAACGCGCTGCCGGACCATAACGGTCTGAAAGGTTACATCGCGGTCTTCGCTATTAAGGCCGTGACGGAACGCACGGGCCGCTTCGACCGCGAGGCGCTCGCCGGGGGACTGCGCGGAGCGCGCATATCCCCCGCCCAGGAGCCCGGGATCCTCATCGACACGGTGTGGACCCAAACCGGCGATATCGATCGGGAGAGCTTCCTCGGCGAGGTCCGCGAAGGCCGGCAGGTGATCACCGCCACCCTCCCCTTCATCAACCCGCCGCCCCCGGCGAAGTGACCTGACAGAGCCCGGGCGGCGCGCCCGGGCTCCCCAAGCCCCCGAGGGCACGATGTCCGAGCTCATCCCGCTGCTGCTCACGGGCCTGGCGACCGGCGCGATCTACGCGCTCGCCGCCGTCGGCTTCACGCTCCTGTGGCAGACCACGCAGACCATCAATTTCGCCCAGGGCGAGTTCGTGATGCTGCCCGCGATCCTCATCCTCGCCGCCGCGGCGGCGGGGCTGCCACTCTGGCTTGCAATCCTCGCGGGCGGGGGGATGTTCGTCCTCGTCTTCGGCCTGGGCTTTAAGCGCCTCGTTGTCGATCCCATGATCCGCCAGGGGGTCCTGCCGCTCGCCATCGCCACCATGGCACTGGGCGTGCTCATGAAGGAGGGCGCCAAGGACTTCTTCTCGGCGGAGGCCAAGCCCTTCCCCTCGCTCGTACCCGACGGGGTCGTGGGAGTGCTGGGCGTCAATCTGTCGATCAAGGACCTTGCGATCGCCGCGGTGGCGGTGGGCGCCATCGTCGCGCTGCAGGCCTTCGTGGCCCGCACCCGCACGGGCCGCATGATGCAGGCCTGCGCCCAGAATCCGGACGTCGCCCGCATCCTAGGCGTGCCCGTCGAGCGCATGATCCTGCTCACCTTCAC
>DASPJU010000029.1:0-2962 GCA_035628475.1 Salinarimonas sp.
CGCCGCGCTCGCTGTACTCCACCCGCACGAGCGCCTCACGCTGGCCGATGAGGTCGGTGCTCACCCGCTGCATGAGCTGCCATGCGCCGGCGGCCTCGACGGCCTTGATCAACTCGGCCCCGCCGGCGTTGGGGGCGTAGACCGTCGGGGGCTCGCGGTAGAGCACCCCGCCCACCTGGCTCGACAGGGACCGGAAGGGGTTCCTCGACATCTCGGCGATGCCCCAGGCGTTGCGCCGGTCGGGGCGGATGTGCTTGGCGAGGGCCTTCTCCAGGTCGTCGCTCCACTCGCCCACGAGGAGGCGGGAGCGGAGCGCCTGGTGGGCGGCCCGCTTCTGGTCCTCCAGGGGGAGCTCCGGACGCTGGGCAAGATCCACCTCGGCGCTCATCGGCGTCCCCGACGCGTGCGCACCGGGCGGGCGCCCTTGGGCCGCGGCCCCCAGGCCGCCGCGAGGCCGGCGTAGTGCTCGGCGATCCGCGCGTCGTGCCGCGAGGCCTTGCCGGTGTCGGTGGTGATCCAGGTCTCCCCCGACCAGATCAGCCCCCCGCGCCCGTCGCCGTAGCCCACCCAGCGGATGGACACCTCCTCCCGCCCGAGCTCGGCGGCCCGGGCGAGGGTGACGTCGAACACCTCGGCGCGCCCTCTCCGGGCGCCCGAGGCGGGGCGGCAGCGGTCACGATCGAAGGCGAGGACGGTGGAGCCCATGGGCGGTACTACACCGCAGCCCCCCCACGCCCCGTCACACCCGCCGGCGGAGCACGCGCCCCGGTGCCCCAGGCCTCGGCCCCCAGAGGTGGCGGCAGGCGTAGCGGAGCGCGTCGAGGATGTCCTTGTAGATTTCCGAGTCGCCCCCCTCCCACTTCTCGAGGGCCTCGATGAGCCAGACGCACGAGGCGTCCACGATGAAGTGGCCGGGGCGGATCATCGCCTCGTGAAGCCAGCGCACCGACGGCCACTTGTGGTCTCGGCCGAGGCCCTTCTTCGCCACCCGGATGGAGGGCCGGAGCTCCCCCGCCAGGGCCAGCCGTCGGCAGATCACCCGCTCGTACTCCCGGGCGTTCTTCCGGGTGGTACGCCCCTCGTAGCGCTTGTCCGCCCACGCGTGATCCACATTGCGCCAGGTGTCGCCGTTGGCCGCGAGCATGGCGAGGAGGCCATCCACGTCCATGTCCACCGTCGTGCCCTCGGTGGGGGCGTACTCCCCGACGACGACGAGGCGGGGGTAGGCGCCGCTGGTGTCGGCGTAGACCTCCACGCCGCACGTGCGCAGGGCCTCCTCGCCGTAGTCGATGCCCACGTTGGTCTCGAGCTTGGCGCGCGGGAGGAGTTCGGGCCGGAGCGTCCCGTTGCGGTCCCGGAGATCGCGCACGTGCTTGTTGCGGTCGAAGCTGTCGAACACCTTCCCGACCGTCGCGTACTCCCATTCGCCATGGCACCGCACCCCCCGCTGGTGGGGCAGGGTCTTCTCGATCTCCCGCTCGATCCACCCGGCGTCCATGAGCTCGCCCTGGGGGTTCTCCGGGGTGGGCTCGGTGCGGAGCGGGACGGTGGCGCCCTCGGGGATGAAGTTCTGGGGCTCCATCCGGAAGTGCAGGTCCCGCACCTTCGGAGGGCTCGCGTCCACCAGCTCGCGGAGCCAGGTCAGGTCCCCCGACGTGGCCGGGGTCATGGTGATGGTCATGTGCCCGCCGGTGCGGCGGAGCCGCATCTGGAGGGCGGAGAAGGTCTCGGCGTCGCCCAGGGGCTCGTCGATCCAGACGTACTGGAGGGTCGCGCTCTCCAGGTCGAGGGTGTCCTGGCCGATGGTCTTGATCCGGAGGACGCTCCCGTTCCGGAACTCGACCGCCTTCTGCACGCCGGCGAAGCCCGTCTTCCGGTTGAACTTCGTGTCAGCCGCGATCTGGTCTTTCGGCAGGAGCGCCCAGAGCTTCGCCTGGATGGCGATGGACTGCGACCAGCTCTTGCAGATCACCCAGGCTTCGATGGGGCCCGAGCGCACCGGCTTGTAGGGGTGCTGCCCGAGGCACCGCCAGATCACCTCGGCGCAGCCCGACCAGGTCTTCCCGAACTGGTTGCCGGTGCGGAGCAGGTTGAAGGGGTGCCGGCTCCGGATGAGGGCGAACTGGGGGGGCGTCCAGCGCACCTGGTCGAGCGGCCGCACCTGGGCGCGCTGGCGAAGCCCCTGCAACGCGCGGAGCGCGGCCAGCGCTCCGCCGCGGCTCCCGGGCGGGTGGAGCGCCCGGTGCGCCGCCGCCGGGGTCATCCCAGCGCCGCGCGCAGCTTCTGCTTCTGGGCCTCGGTCAGGTCGCCGGCGGCTTCGACGACCGCGGCGACGAGGTCCTCCTCGGAGAGCTGCGCCATCTCCTCCTCGCGGCGGGCCTGGTCCCGGGCGGCGATGTCCCGGACGATCTCGTGCTCCTTCTCGAGCATCTTCTCGGCGGCCACGTACGACCGTCCGGCCTCGGCCCGGCGCCGCAGTCGGCGGGTGTCGCGGAGCACCGCCTCGAGGCTGGTGTCGACGCTGGGGGGCTCGACCACCTCGGGGAAGTCGGGCTGGTCCACCCCGAGGATCTGGGCCTCGAGGGCGAGGAGCCGGACCGCAGGCACGAAGGCCGCGGCGTCGGTCGTCTTCTTGAGCAGCCGGCGGAGCCCCCCGAGCACGTAGGCCCGGCGCTCGGGCAGGCCCTCCACCTCCTCATCGGCGAGCAGCCGGAGGATGGCCGACCGATCGCGGAAGAGCGTGGCTCGGCTGGCGCCCGTCTTCTTGATCAGCTCGGCGAGCACAGTCTCGTCCCAGCCCTTCTCGCGGAGCGCGTGCTCGACGGCCTCGCGCCGGAGCTTGGGCGTGAGCGTGGCCGCCGCCTTGGGGCTTCGGGGATCGCCGGCGCGTCTCACAGGGTCTCACCTCCGAAGATCGGCCGCTTTTTTCCGGGGCGCCCGCGAGAAGATCGACGTGCCGAAG
>DASPJU010000030.1:0-5048 GCA_035628475.1 Salinarimonas sp.
ACAGCCTCAAGCGGATCGCGACGGACAACGGCGCCGTCACGGACGCGCACATCGAGGGTCTGCACAAAGCCTTCCTGTCCAACCAGCGCTTCGCCGCCGAGGCGGAGAAGACCAGCGGCTCGGTGATCGTCGAGATCGACCAGGTCATGGAGATGATCGACCTCGCGCTCGGCTCGACCGCGCGCTACGGCGAGTCGCTCCAGGCCATGTCGGACGAGGTGTCGGGCACCGTCGACCGCAAGCGCATCCGCGAGATCCTCGAGTCCCTCGTGGTCGCCACCAAGGACGTGGCGGCGACCAACCGGACCCTGGAGGCGCGGCTCAAGGAGAGCCGGGGCGAGATCGTGACCCTGCGGGAGACCCTCGAGGCGGTGCGGATCGAGACCCTGACCGATCCCCTCACGGGCATCGCCAACCGCAAGCATTTCGAGGAGATGCTCGCGAAGTCCATCGACCAGGCGGTGGTCGAGCAGTCGCCCCTGGCGCTGGTCGTGATCGACATCGACCATTTCAAGCGCTTCAACGATACCTATGGCCACCTCACCGGCGACCAGGTCCTGCGGCTCGTGGCGCAGACCATGCGCGAGCAGGTCAAGACCAAGGCGACGCTCGCGCGCTTCGGCGGGGAGGAATTCGGCATCATCCTGCCGCAGACGACGCTCGAGTCCGCCCGCGCGGCGGCCGAGAGCGTGCGCGTGGCCGTGATGGGGCGCGAGCTCGTCAAGCGCTCCACGGGCGAGTCGTTGGGCAAGGTGACGGTTTCGCTCGGCGTGGCGGGCCTGCGCCGCGGCGACACCCTCGTTTCCATGCTGGAGAGGGCCGACCAGTGCATGTTCGCGGCCAAGCGCGCCGGCCGCAACCGCAGCGTCTCCGACGCCGAGTACGACCCCTCCGCCGACCTCGGCCTCCCGGACGTGGCCTGAGCGGCGACCGCTATCGCCGCCGCGCCCGGGACGCCGCGTAGGCCGCGCCCGCCCAGATCAGCGCCGCGATCGTGCGCACCGGCATCAGCGTGGGATAGGCCCGGCCGACCGGGGCGGGCCAGGGCAGGCCCGACGAGGTGACGGCCCAGCCCACCAGCATGGAGGCGGCGAGCGCGGCGATCGCCGCGACGAAGATCTTGGCCGCCTGGTCGGCCCGCCAGCCGAGCCACACCGCCACCGCGATCAGGACGGGATCGAAGGCCGCGAGGATCCAGGTCGCGAAGGCGACGGAGGGCGGGGTCATCGACCCCACCAGGCCTCCGGCAGCGCGATGCGCCCCGCCGCCTCCTCGATCACCTGGCCGGCGGCGAAGAGCGTCTCCTCGTCGAAGGGCCGGCCGATGAGCTGGAGGCCCAGCGGCAGGCCGGCCGCGTCGAGCCCGCCGGGCACCGCGATGCCGGGCAGCCCCGCCATGTTCACGGTCACGGTGAAGATGTCGTTGAGATACATCTCGACCGGATCGCCCAAGCCCTTCTCGCCGATCGCGAAGGCCGAGGACGGCGTCGCGGGCGTCAGGATCGCGTCGACCCCCGCGGCATAGGCCTCCTCGAAGTCGCGCTTGATGAGCGTGTGGATCTTCTGGGCCCGCAGGTAATAGGCGTCGTAATAGCCCGCCGAGAGCACGTAGGTGCCGATCATGACGCGCCGCTTGACCTCGCGGCCGAAGCCGGCGGCGCGGGTGCGCTCGTACATGTCGATCACGTCGCGCCCCTCGACCCGCAGGCCGTAGCGCACGCCGTCGTAGCGGGCGAGGTTGGAGGAGGCCTCGGCAGGCGCCACGATGTAATAGGCCGGCAGCGCGTACTTGGTGTGGGGCAGCGAGATCTCGACGATCTCGGCCCCCGCCGCGCGCAGCCACGCGGCGCCCTGCTGCCAGAGCCGCTCGATCTCCTCGGGCATGCCGGGGACCCGGTACTCCTTGGGCAGGCCGATCTTGAGCCCCTTCACGCCCCGCGTCACCGCCACCTCGTAGTCCGGGACGGGCAGGTCCGCGCAGGTGGTGTCGCGCTCGTCCGCGCCCGCCATGGAGCGCAGCATGATCGCGGCGTCGCGCACCGTGCGGGCGATGGGGCCCGCCTGGTCGAGCGACGAGGCGAAGGCCACCGTGCCCCAGCGCGAGCAGCGCCCATAGGTCGGCTTGATGCCCACCGTGCCCGTGAAGGCCGCGGGCTGGCGGATCGAGCCGCCCGTGTCGGTCGCGGTGGCGGCAAGGCACAGGCGCGCCGCCACCGCCGCCGCCGAGCCGCCCGACGAGCCGCCGGGCACGAGGCGCGCGTCCGAGCCCGGCCGGCGCCAGGGCGAGGTCACCGGGCCGAAGGCGGAGGTCTCGTTCGACGAGCCCATGGCGAACTCGTCGAGGTTGAGCTTGCCCAGCATCACGGCGCCGTCGCGCCACAGGTTGCGCGTGACGGTCGATTCGTAGGGCGGCTCGAAACCCTTGAGGATCGTGGACCCGGCCGTGGTCTGGACGCCCTGGGTGCAGAACAGGTCCTTGATGCCCAGCGGCAGGCCCTCGAGGGACCGCCCCTCGCCCTTGGCGATCCGCGCGTCGGAGGCCTTCGCCATCTCCAGCGCCCGCTCGGGCGTCTCGACCAGGAAGGCGTTGAGCGGGCGGGCCTGCTCCATCGCGTCGAGATGGGCTTGCGTCAGCTCCACCGCGGTGAAGCTCTTCTTGGCGATCCCGTCGCGGGCGTCGGCGAGGGTGAGGTCGGTAAGGTCTGTCACGGGGCGCCTTCGGGTTACTCGACGACCTTGGGGACGAGGAAGAAGCCGTCCTCGGTGGCGGGCGCGTTGCGCACGATCTCGTCGGCACGGTCGCCGTCCGTGATGCCGTCCGCGCGCTTTTTCATCGCCATGGGCGTGACCGAGGTCATGGGCTCGACCTCCTCGACGTCGACCTCGCCGAGCTGCTCCACGAAGGCGAGGATCGCGTTGAGCTCGCCCTGGAGGTGGGGAACGTCTTCGTCCGTGACCGCGATGCGCGCGAGGCGCGCGATGCGGCGAACCGTCGTCTGATCGACCGACATGGGGCTTCCGTGCGGCGTGGCGGGGCGCGCCGCTATAGCACCGGCCCGCCGCGGGCCGCAACCGCGGCCGTCGGGCCTGCGCCCGCCCGCCAGGCCGGGTTCTCAGGACAGCATGTGCCCCGGACGGTCCGGGACGGGAATCGAGATCACGCGGGCGGCGCCCACATGACGGTAGGTGTGGATCGCGCCCGAAGCCAGGATGATCGCGGCCGCCGCGAGATAGAGGATCCGCCGCCGGCGCTCGTGCGCCTCCCGGTCCGCACCGGACGGGAAGGGGATCGGCTCCGGAGCGGGCGTGGCCCGCTCGGTCGGGGCGGGCGGGGAAGCCGCACGATCCGCGGCATCCGCCGGGACGGGCGCCAGGTCCGCGAGGTCGAGGATCTCGGCCGGCTCGGGGGCGCGGGTCCCCGGCGCGACGCGGGCGCGGTCAAGCACCAGGATGTCGACCTCGGGCACCCGCCGCGTCCGCGCGGCCTCCGCTTCGCGATGTGCGGCGAGGCTCACCACCTCGGCCTCCTCGCGTGGCGCGGCGGGCGCGGGCGGCACCACCGTCTCGAGCGCGGGGCGCGCATGCCCGGTCCAGCCGCGGGCGAGGCCCCCGAGATCAACGGTCATCCAGCCGGAGGCGGGAAACGGCTCCTGGTTCGACGCGGGCATCGGCGGGTCTCGTGGTTAACCAAAGGTTAAGCCATGATGCCCGACCCCGTCCCGCGCCGCCAGAACATGGTGACCGAAGGGTTAACGGGCGGCTGCGGCGTGCCGGCCCGCGATCCGCCCGGAGAACAGGCATCCGCCGAGAAACGTCCCCTCCAGCGAGCGGTAGCCGTGCATGCCCCCTCCTCCGAAGCCCGCCGCCTCGCCCGCGGCGTAGAGGCCGGGCACCGGCCGGCCGGTCGCGTCGAGGGCACGGCCCGCGAGGTCGGCGTGGATCCCGCCCAGCGTCTTGCGGGTCAGAACGTTGAGGCGCACCGCGATGAGCGGGCCGTTGGCGGGATCGAGGATCGGCGCGGGCGGCGCGGTGCGGATCAGCCTGTCGCCCAGATAGGCGCGCGCGCCGCGGATCGCCGCGAGCTGGAGGTCCTTGCCGAAGGGATGCGCGAGCCCCGCGTCGCGGTCCTCGACCACCCGCCGGATCTCGACCGGGTCGAGATGCGGGGCGCCCACGAGCGCGTTCATGCCGTCGACGAGGTCCTCGAGGCGGTCGCGCACCACGAAGTCGGCGCCCAGCCGCTTGAAGGCCTCCACGGGCGCCGGCGCGTTCCGGCCAACGGCGCGCCCGAGCACGCCGCGCCAGCTGCGCCCGGTGAGGTCCGGGTTCTGCTCCGAGCCCGACAGCGCGAATTCCTTTCGGATGATCGCCTGGTTGAGCAGGAACCAGGAATGGTCGAACCCCGTGGCACGCAGATGCGCCAGCGCCGCCAGCGTGTCGAAGCCGGGATAGAGCGGCGGCGGCAGGCGCCGTCCGCGCGCATCGAGCCACAGGGACGAGGGCCCCGGCAGGATGCGGATGCCGTGATCGGTCCAGATCGGCGAGTGGTTTCGCAGGCCCTCGACATAGTGCCACATGCGGTCGCGGTTCACGAGGCGCGCGCCCGCGGCCTGCGCGAGGTCGATCATGCGGCCGTCCACGTAATCGGGCACGCCCCGCACCATGGCGGCGGGAGGCTCGCCGAGGCGGTCGCGGGGCCACAGGCGCCGCACCATGTCCGGGTTCCCGCCGATGCCTCCCGACGCCACCACGATGGCCCCGGCGCGCAGGGCGAAATCCGCTGTCACGGTCCGGTTGCTCGGGGCGCCGCGCGGGTTTTCGGAGGGCGCGAGCACGGCGCCGTGGACGCCCCTCACCGCGCCGTGCTCCCGCTCCAGCCCGTCGACCCGGTGGCGGAAGCGGAAGGAGAGGCGGCCGGCGGCCTCGGCCGCCCGGGCGCGCCGGACGAAGGGCTCGACGAGGCCCGGCCCCGTCCCCCAGGTCACGTGGAAGCGCGGCACGGAATTGCCGTGGCCTTCCGCCGATCCGCCGCGCTCGGCCCAGCCCACC
>DASPJU010000031.1:0-3121 GCA_035628475.1 Salinarimonas sp.
CCGGTCGCGCTCCAGGAGGGCTGTGTAGACCGCGGGTCCCTCGGCACCGGTCTCGGTGCGCGGCAGGGTGCCGAACAGGCGCACGAAGGACGCGTTGGAGCGCAGCACCCTTCCGGATCGGGACAGGGTCGCGATGGCCACGGGGGTGTTGTTGAAGAAGCGCGCGAAGCGCACCTCGGCCGCGCGCTGGCCCTCCGCGACGTCGGCGCCCGGCGAGCGGTTGAGCACGAGGGTGCGGGAGGCGCCGGGCCGGCCGTCCTGGCCGAAGGCGATCCGGTGGAAGACCCGGACGGGCAGGGAATGGCCGCCGCGCCGGCGCATGTCGAGGTCGAGGATCTCGGTGCGCACGTCGCCCGGCGCGCCCGTGATGGCGGAGAGCACCCGGGCCATGTTGGCCGGGAACACGTCGGCGACGCCGAGGCCGCCCGAGCCCACCTGGGCGAGGTCGTGGTCGAGCCAGGCCGCGAGCGTCGCGTTCATGTAGACGATGGCGCCCGTGGGCTCGATGGAGAGGAAGCCCGCGGGGGCGTGGTCGAGATAGTCGATCGCGTGCTGCAGCTCCTGGAACACGTTCTCCTGGCGCTCGCGCTCGCGGGTCACGTCGTGCACCGTCCACAGCGCCGCGGTGCGCCCGCCCGGGCGCGGCAGCGGACGCACCCGCACCCGGTACCAGCCGAACGAGGTGACGCCGTCGAGCGCCGGGGCGACGCGGATCTCCTCCACGGCGAAGCGCCCGTCCCGGGCGGCCTGGGCGAGGCGGTAGATCGCCTCCGAGACCTCCGGGGCGCCCGTGAAGAGGCGCTCCACCGTGCGCAGGTCAGCGATGCCCAGCGCGCCCGCGAGCGCGAGATAGCTCTCGTTGGCGTAGGCGACCCGCCCGGTGGCCTCCACGACGATGACGCCCTCGGGCGCGGTGTCGACCATCGCCTTGGTGATGTCGTTGCGCGCGCCCTGCCCCGCGAACTGCACGGCCCCGATCGCGAAGGCGAAGAGGAAGAACACCCCCGCCATGGCGAGCAGCGCCAGCAGCACCAGGATGATCTGCTGCGCGCGGTCGTTGGACAGGAAGCTCAACCCGACCGCCGCGCCGACCAGGATGCCGGCGAGCAGCAGGAGAAGGCCTACATGGCCGGGTCGGTCGGACCTGTCGATCGCGGTGCTGCGAGGGGTCTCGCCTGTCTGGGCCATGGGAACGCTTAAACCCTTGTCAACCATCGTTATGCCGGAGCGCGCGCGCGCCGCAAGCGAAACCGCCGCCGCCCGGCCCGGCGGGGCCCGTCATCCACCGGTCGCGGCCGTGTCGCCTCATCGGCCGCCCCGCCGGCGCAGCGACAGCACGTAGCCGATGACCTCGGCCACCGCCTTGTAGTGCTCGACGGGGATCTCCTCGTCGACGTCGACGGTGGCGTGCAGGGCCCGGGCGAGCGGCGGGTTCTCGATGATCGGCACCGCGTGCTCGGTGGCGAGCGCGCGGATGCGTAGCGCGAGGACGTCCACGCCCTTGGCGACGCAGACCGGAGCCGGCATGCCGCTCTCGTAGCGCAGGGCCACCGCGTAGTGGGTCGGGTTGGTGACGATCACGGTGGCGGTCGGCACGGCGGCCATCATCCGGGCCTTGATGCGGGCGCGGGCGATCCCCTTGCGCCGCGCCTTCATCTCGGGGTTGCCCTCCTGCTGCTTGTGCTCGTCCTTCACCTCCTGGCGCGTCATGCGCTGGCGCTTGTACCAGGTGAAGCGCTGGTAGAGGGCATCGGCCATGGCAAGCAAGGCGTGGATCGCGAGCACGCCGGCGAAGAGCTTCAGGGTCAGCGTCAGGATCGCGGGCAGGAGCGCCGGCACGTCGAGGCGCACCAGGCCGTCCAGGCGCTCGCGCTCGCCCCACAGGATCACCACCACCACGGAACCGACCGTGCCCATCTTGGCGAGGTTCTTCCCCAGGACGACGAAGGCCTCCTTGCCGAAGATCCGCTTGAAGCCGGCGAGCGGCGAGATCCGGTCGAGCTTCGGCGTCAGGGGCTCGACGGTCCACAGGAGCTGGTGCTGGATGGCGCCGCCGGCCACGCCGCACACGAGGGCGATGGCCAGGGGCAGGGCGAGCGCTCCGCCCAGGGCGACCAGCGCCTGCCGGAAGGCCGCGAGCATGCCGGCGGCGTCGGGCGAGACCTGGTGGGCGTTCATGAGGAACCCGCGCAGGTCCACCGTGAGGTGGCGCGAGAGCGGCCCCGCCAGGATCATCAGGCCCAGCGTGAAGCCCCCCAGCACGAACAGCGTGTTGATCTCCATGGACTTGGCGACGTCGCCGCGCTGGATCGCCTCGTCGAGCTTGCGTTGCGATGGTTCGTGCTGGCGATCTTCGTCCTCGGTGTCCCCCGACATCGCCTAGCGCCCCGAGAGCTGCGCCAGATGGGCGCCGAGCGCCTCGATGAACACCCCCATCATCACGGCGAGCACCGCCATCATGACGAGCATGCCGCCGAGGATCGTGGCCGGCATGGCGATGAAGAAGATCTGGAACTGCGGGATGAGCCGCGCCAGCACGCCGAGCCCCACATTGACCAGGACGCCGAAGACGATGAAGGGCGCCGAGATCTGGACCGCGAGGGAGAAGCCGTGCCCGACCGCGCGGATCGCGAGCTTGGCGGCGTCGGCCGCCTCCGGCATGCCCGCGGGCGGCAGCAGGGTGTAGCTCGCCCGGACGGCGCCGATGGCGAGGTGGTGCAGGTCGCTGGCGAAGACGAGGGTGAGGCCGAGCAGGTTGAGGAAATTGGCGATCGAGGGCTGCTGCCCGCCCATGCTGGGATCGACGGTGACGGCGAAGCCGAGGCCCATCTCCTGCGCCACGATCGTGCCCGCCGTCTGGAGGGCCGCGATCACCATGCGCACGCTCAGGCCCAGCACGAGGCCGACCGCGATCTCGCCGATGAGCGTCGCGAATGCCCCCCCGGGTCCGCCGGCAAGCGGCAGGAGCGGGCGGGCGACGGGATAGAGCAGGAGCGTGAGGGCGAGCGCCAGCGACAGCCGGGCCCGCGCCGACACGAGGCGCTCGCCGATGCCGGGCATGAGCATCACCAGGGTCCCGACCCGGGCGAAGGTCAGGATGAAGGCCGCCGCGATGTCGGGA
>DASPJU010000032.1:0-2561 GCA_035628475.1 Salinarimonas sp.
TCGATGACGGGCTGGCCGTATTCCAGGGCGAGGCGCTGCAGGCGGGTGGCGTAGGCCGGCAGGTTGGCGACGAGGCCTCCGAC
This sequence comes from Salinarimonas sp., assembly GCA_035628475.1. Taxonomy (GTDB): domain Bacteria; phylum Pseudomonadota; class Alphaproteobacteria; order Rhizobiales; family Beijerinckiaceae; genus Salinarimonas_A. The sequence continues at coordinate 84 of DASPJU010000032.1, forward strand.
CTGGTTGACGACGAGCGGCACCAGCAGGACGAGGGCGAGCACGAAGAAGAGGACGAACAGACCCAGAATGAGGAGCGTGGCGCCGAGCCGGCCAATCCCAAGGCGCTCCAACCGGTCTGCCACGGGATCGAGCAGATAGGCCAGCGCCAGGCCCGCCACGAAGGGCAGCAGCACGTCGCGCAGCACCCACAGGGCGAGCACCGCCGCGGCGAGCGCCGCGAGCCAGAAGCCCACCTGTCGCTGGATCGTCATGCGCTCCTCGTCCCCCGGGGCGGCTCTCAGGCGGTCATGTGCCTCAGCCATTTCGCGAGATAGGCCCCGCCCGACAGGATGGTCAAGGCGACGACCAGGATCATCGCGGCGTCGATCCACGCGTCGGGCGCGATCGCGAAGGCCTTGGTGGCCAGGACGAGTGTCGCGAAGCCGATCTGCGCCGCCGTGTTCATCTTGCCCACGAACATGGGCCGGATCTCCATAGGCTTGTGCATGAGCCAGGAGACCATGATCGCCATCACCATGATGAGGTCCCGCGACACCACCACGACGGTGACCCAGTCCGGCAGGACGCCCACCACCGCGAGGGTGACGTAGATCGAGACCAGGAGCGCCTTGTCGGCGAGGGGATCGATCACGGCGCCGAACTCCGAGCGCATGTCGAAGCGCCGGGCGATCCAGCCGTCGATCCCGTCCGACACCCCCGCCACCACGAACGCCGCGAAGGCCGCGCCCCAGCGGCCCTGCAGGATCATCAGGACCACCACGGGAACGAGGACCAGGCGGAAGACGGTGATGAGGTTCGGGACGGTCATCGGTCGGGTGCGATCATGACGGGGAACGCGCGCGACGCCAAGATCGTGGCGCGCCTCGCCGTTCCCGGCACTCCCCCGAGCCCCGGCCTCAGGGCAGGTCCACCACGAGGCCGTCGCGGATGGTGATGCGGCGGTCCATGCGGGCCGCGATCTCGAGATTGTGGGTCGCGATCAGGGCGGCGAGGCCCGAGGCGCGCACGAGCGCGACGAGGATCGAGAAGACGTGGCCAGCGGTATGGGGGTCGAGATTGCCCGTGGGCTCGTCGGCGAGCAGGACGCGCGGCGCGTTGGCGACGGCACGGGCCAGGGCGACCCGCTGCTGCTCGCCGCCGGACAGCTCCGCGGGCCTGTGGTCGACGCGGGAGCCGAGACCGAGGAAGCCGAGGAGCTCGCGTGCCCGCTCCGCCGCCTCCTTGCGCGTCAGCCCGCGGATCATCTGCGGCATCACCACGTTCTCGAGGGCCGAGAACTCCGGCAGCAGGTGGTGGAACTGATAGACGAAGCCGATCTCCTCCCGGCGCAGGCGGGTGCGCCCGGCGTCGTCCAGGTCGGCGGTGGGCTCCCCGGCGACGTAGACCTCGCCCTCGTCCGGCTTCTCGAGGAGCCCCGCCACGTGCAGGAGCGTCGACTTGCCGGTGCCCGACGGCGCGACGAGCGCCACGATCTCTCCGGGCCACAGGGCGGCGTCGGCGCCGCGCAGGATCTCCAGCGCGCTGTCGCCCTGGCGGTAGCGGCGCACCACGCGCGACAGGAACAGGGCGGGAGCGGGCTGCATGGTCAGCCGTAGCGCAGCGCTTGCACGGGGTCGAGCCGTGCGGCGCGCCAGGAGGGATAGAGGGTCGCCAGCAGCGACAGGCCCATGGCCATCAGGAGCACCGACACCACCTCGCCGGCGTTCACCTCGGCGGGGATCTGGGTGAGGAACCGCACCGTCGGGTCCCAGAGATTCGAGCCCGTGAGGCGCGACAGGCCCGCCTGCAGGGACTGGATGTTGAGGGCGACGAGGAGCCCCAGGCCGAAGCCCGCCAGCGTGCCCACCACCCCGATCGAGGCTCCCGTGATCAGGAAGACCCGCATGATGGCGCCCCGCGTCGCGCCCATGGTGCGCAGGATCGCGATGTCGCTCGACTTGTCCTTCACGAGCATGATCAGGCCGGAGATGATGTTGAGGGCCGCGACCAGCACGATCAGGGTCAGGATGATGAACATCACGTTGCGCTCGACCTCGAGCGCCGCGAAGAAGGTGCGGTTGCGCTGGCGCCAGTCGGTCACGAGAATCGGGCGCTCGGCCGCCATCTCGATGGCGGAGCGCGCCTCGTCGACCCGGTCGGCGTTCTCCAGGAAGACCTCGATGACGTTCACGTCGCCGTCGCGATTGAAATAGGCCTGGGCTTCCGACAGCGGCATGTAGACGAAGGAGGCGTCGAACTCCGACATGCCGATCTCGAAGACCGCCGCCACGGGATAATTCTTCACCCGAGGCGCGGTGCCGAACGGGGTCGTGGCCCCGCGCGGCGTCACGAGCGTGATCGTGTCGCCGACCTGGAGCGCGAGCTGCTCGGCGAGGCGCCTGCCGACGGCGACGCCGCCGGCCGTCTCGAAGCCCTCCAGCGTGCCCTGGCGCAGGTTGCCCGAGATGGCGGTGATCTTGAGCATGTCCGAACCGCGC
>DASPJU010000033.1:0-4211 GCA_035628475.1 Salinarimonas sp.
GTGCCGGGGGCGCCTTCGAGCGCGGAGTTCACCTCCACGACCTCGCCGGAGACCGGGGCATAGACCTCGCTCGCCGCCTTGACGCTCTCCACGACCGCCGCCTCGGCGCCCTTGGTCACGGTCTTGCCGACCGTGGGCAGCTCCACGTAGACCACGTCGCCGAGCTGGCCCTGCGCGTAGTCCGTGATGCCGACGACGCCGACATCGCCCTCGACGCGGATATATTCGTGATCCTTGGTGTAGCGCACGGTCATGGTGTCCCCCTTCTGGATTGGGTGTCAGCGCTTGTAGCGGTGCGGCGCGAAGGGCATCGCGGCGACCCGGGCCGGCATGGGCTTGCCGCGCACCACGAGCAGGAGCTCGGTGCCGGGCGCCGCATGGGCGCGGGTCACGTAGCCCATGGCGACGGGCCCGTTCACGGTCGGGCCGAAGCCGCCGGAGGTGACGACGCCTATTTCCGTGCCCTCGGGCGTGGTGATCGTGGCGCCCTCGCGGGCGGGCGCGCGCCCCTCGGGGCGGATCCCGACCCGCACCCGCCCGGGCCCGTCCGCGATCTCGGCGCGGATGCGGGCATGGCCCGGAAAGCCGCCCTCCTCGCGCCGGCGCTTCTGGATCGACCAGGTGAGCCCCGCCTCGACGGGGGAGGTGAGCGTGTCGATGTCGTGCCCATAGAGGCACAGGCCCGCCTCGAGGCGAAGCGAGTCGCGGGCACCCAGGCCGATCGGCTTCACGGCCTCGTCGGACAGGAGCGCGCGCCAGAGCGCGGCGGCGTCCGTGTCCTTGACGGAGATCTCGAACCCGTCCTCGCCCGTGTAGCCGGAACGGGAGATGTGGGCGCGGATGCCGGCGATCTCGAACCAGCCCGTCTGCATGAAGGTGAGGTCGGCCGCCGCGCAGCCCATCCGCCGCATCACGTCCTCGGCGCCCGGCCCCTGAAGGGCCAGCAGCGCCCGGTCGTCGCCGCGAACCAGCCGCACGCCCTCGGGCAGCCGAGCCTGGATATGGGCGTAGTCGGGCTCCTTCCCGCCCGCGTTGACCACGAGGTAGAGGTGGCCCGCCTCCTCCGGGGTCGCGGGGCGGGTGATCATCAGGTCGTCCAGGATGCCGCCGTCCTCGGCGAGCAGCTGCGAGTAGCGCTGCTGGCCGGGCTTGAGGTTGAGCACGTCGCAGGGCACCAGCGCTTCCAGCGCCCGCGCCACCGTCTCGTGGTCGGGCCCGGCGAGGGCCGCCTGACCCATGTGCGAGACGTCGAACAGCCCCGCCCTCTCGCGGGTCCAATTGTGCTCGGTCAGGATGCCCGTGGGGTACTGGACCGGCATGAGATAGCCCGCGAAGGGCACCATGCGGGCGCCGAGTGCCACGTGCTCGTCCTTGAGCGGCGTCGCGAGAAGCGTCTCTTGGGCGTGGGCTGGCTCGGCCATCGGGTCCTCCGGAAGACGCGCGTTCGCTCGGACCCTGCGGTCCGTCTCGCGCCCCCTCTGTCCCGAGACCTGAGAGATTTCCCTTGGAGCCGAGGCCCCGCGGTTACGCCCGTCGGTGGGCGAGGCATGCCTCGCCGCTTTCCAGAGTGCCAGCTCCCCGCGGTCCTTTGGCCTGAGCGTTTCCGGGGCGGTTGCGCCTTCGGCGCCGGGCTTGATGTCCCGGTCTCTTCCGCGGGGATTGACGGCGGTGGGAGAGTTAAGGCGCCCGGCGCGCAAGTCAACCGATCATTGGTCGCAGCGGGGGCAACCCTCCCCTCTCCCGGATGGGAGAGGGGTCGGGGGTGAGGATGCCACGCCGGGAAGCGCCCTCCACCCTGCCGGCTTGTCATGGCCGGGCTTGACCCGGCCACGCAGTCCACGCCACCACCTGGATCCCCGGCTCAAGACCTCGACGACCTGTCGGAGCACGGATCCGCTCAGCGCCCCTCCCGGCGTGATCCCTCACCCCCGGCCCCTCTCCCACCCGGGAGAGGGGGGCACCGCCCCTCACCGCACGATCGTGACCCGCTCCGCCGCCCGCGTCAGCCCCGTATAGAGCCACCGGTCCCGGTGCTCGCGGAAGGCGAAGGACTCGTCGAAGAGCACCACGTCGTCCCATTGCGACCCTTGGGCCTTGTGGACGGTCAGCGCGTAACCGTAGGTGAACTCGTCCGATTCGCGGCGAAGGAGCGGCGGCGCCTCCTCCTCGCGGCCCTCGAAGAATTCCTTGAGGACGCTCACGTCCACGGCCCGCTTCTTGGCGTCGTCCTCGGACACCACGTCCATGCGGACATAGCGCGGGTTGCCGGTGCGCAGCGCCTGGATGGTCCAGGTGCCTCCGTTGAGGAGGCCCTTGGTCTTGTCGTTGCGCAGGCACACGAGCTTCTCCCCCGCCGCCGGCATGGGATCGCGGAAGCCCAGCAGCTCGCGGATGCGGTTGTTGTAGAGCTTGCGGGTCCTGTTCATCCCCACCAGCACCTGGTCGGCCGTCATGACCGCGTCCCGGTCGACCTCCCGGCGCGAGATGACGGCGCTCTCGCCGTAGCGGCCGGGCGCGAGCCGCCCGCCCTCGCGCACCTGCATGGACAGGCGCACGATGGGGTTGTCGGCGGCCTGGCGGTGGACCTCCGTGAGCATCACGTCGGGCTGGGCCTCCGTGAAGAAGCCGCCGCCCTTCACGGGCGGGAGCTGGGCGGGATCGCCCAGCACCAGGACCGGCACCCCGAAGGTGAGGAGGTCCCGGCCCAGCTCCTCGTCCACCATGGAGCATTCGTCGATGACGACGAGGTCGGCCTTGGCGGCGGGCCCGGAGCGGTTGAGGGCGAAGGTGGGGCCGCCCTCGTCGTTCTCGCGGGTGCGGTAGATCATCGAATGGATGGTGGCGGCGTCGCGGCAGCCCTTGGCCCGCATCACGGAGGCCGCCTTGCCCGTATAGGCCCCGAAGACCACGTCCCCGTCGACGCCCTCGGCCACGTGACGCGCGAGCGTGGTCTTGCCCGTCCCGGCATAGCCGAACAGGCGGAAGACCTGCGGGCTGCCCCGCTTGAGCCACTCCGCCACGGCCGTCAGCGCGGCGTCCTGCTGCGGCGACCAGCGCGTCATGTCCTGGCCTCCGCGCGCAGGTTCCACAGGATGCCGGCGATGATGAGCCCCGCGCCGGCGAACAGGAAGGGATCCACCGTCTCGCCGTAGAGCGCGAAGCCGACGAGCGCGATGAGGGGCACCCGCAGGAAGTCGAGGGGCACCACGAGGATCGCGTCGCCGTGGCGATAGGCATTGGTGAGGCACCAATGGGCCGAGAGACCCAGGCCGCATACGCCGAGCAGGGGCAGGAGGGGCGCGTCGGGCAGGCGCGCCCAGAAGGCGGGGTCGGCGCCGGCGAGGTTCATGGGCAGTTGCAGCGCGTTCATCCAGACCAGGATCGCGAAGGTGCTCTCGGTGCGGGTGAGCGCCTTGGTCGCGATCGTGGTGACCCCGAAGGCCAGAGCCGAGAAGAGCACGACGAGCGCCCCGATCTGGAGCCCGCCGACCCCCGGGCGCAGGATCAAGAGGACGCCAAGGAAGCCCAGAACCACGGCGGCGATGCGCGGGCCCGTGAGGCGCTCGCGCAGGACCAGCACGGCGAGCCCCGCCACCCAGATCGGCGTCGTGAACTCCAGCGCGAAGACCAGGGCCAGCGGCAGCAGCGTGACGCCCAGCGCCCAGGCATAGGTACCCGCAAAATGCACCACGTTGCGGAACACCTGCAGGCCCATCCGCCGGGGCCTCAAGCCGGCGCGAAGCTCCGGTCGCGCCAATGCCAGCGCCAGCAGGATCGCCAGCCCCGCGGCGTTGCGCAGCGAGAGCATCTCGAAGACGCTCAGATGGGCCTTCAGCTCGCGAATCGAGACCGCGAGCGCGGAGAACGACACGAGCGTGCCCGCCATCCAGCCGACGAGGGCGGGAAGGTTGCGGGTCATGGGCGGGGGGACCGGAGGGTGATCACGGCCGGGGTGTTAGGAGGGAACGGTGGCGGTGTCGAGCCCCGGACCGGCGGGCCTCAATACCGGATCGCGGCGAAGAACATCGCGAAGATGCCGTCGAGCACGATGACCATGAAGATCGCCTTCACGACCGAGGCCGTGACCTGCCGGCCGAGCGACTCGGCCGAGCCCTTCACGGCGAGCCCCTCCATGCAGGCGATCAGCCCGATCACGAGCGCCATGAAGGGCGCCTTGATGAGGCCGACCATGAAGGTGTTGAAGGCGATCG
>DASPJU010000034.1:0-3227 GCA_035628475.1 Salinarimonas sp.
GAAACCTGGCCTGAGCGACAGGAGCCAGCGGCCCGAGCGCTCGCGGGCCGAGAGCGCCAGGGCGCACAACCCCGCGAACATCGCGATCATCGGCCCCTTGATGAGGATGCCCAGCGCCACCGCGACCCAAAATCCCAGCGCCGTCCCCGCCGAGACGGGCGCGAGGTCGCGCCGCAGATAGGCGCGCGCCAGCCCACCCATGGCGGCGACCGAGCAGGCGGCCAGCACCGCGTCCGTCTTGGCGATGTGCGCCTCCGCGACGAGGATCGCCGCCGAGGCCATCATCAGGGCGGACAGGAAGGCGACCCGCCGCCCCGCGAAGGCGAGCGCCGCCCAATAGGTGAGCAGCACCGTGGCGAGCGCGCCGGCCAGCGAGGGCACCCGGTAGGCCGCGATGGTGCGGCGGGCGTCCGGAAGCCCCGCGAGCTCGGCCGCCGCGACCGTGGCGCTCTGGAGCCAGTAGATGCCCACGGGCTTCTTGTGCCGCGCCTCGTCCTGGAACCGGATGTCGACGAAGTCGCCGGTCTCCAGCATCTGCTTCGAAGCCTGCGCGAAGCGCGGCTCGTCGCGGTCGAGGGGCTGGACCGAGGCGAAGCCCGGCAGGAAGCAGGCGAGCGCCACGAGGACAAGCACCGCGCAGGCGCGCCGATGGCTCCCCTCGACGAAGGCGAGCAGGCGCTCCAGGCCGACGGCTTGAGCGAGGCGCGCGACCGACGGGCGATCCGCCAGGGTGAGACCAATCATCCTCGGGCTCCGGGAGGTCGCGCCGGCGACGGCCGCCGCGACGGGTGGCCCACGCGGCCCGGTCAGCCCGCATGTGGACGCGGCCGGCGGCGAGACGCTCCGGACCGGCGGGCGGTCATGTCCGGCATCGCGGCGCAAAAGTCAAATCCAGCGGGCCGCGGAGGCGGACGCGGCGAACCGCACCCTCGCCCCCTTCCCCTGCGGCATCGCGCTTGCATGCGCCCGCCCATCGGCTACCATCCCGCGACCCGACCGCGAGGCCTTGCTTGCGCCTGCCCCTCGCCCTCCTCCTGGCCGCAGCCGCCCTGCCGCTGACGAGCGGCGCCGTGGGGCGCCTGGACGCGCACATGTCGGACCTGCAGTTCATGCGCGCGGCCCTGATGGCCGACGACGCCGGGACCCGCGCCGCGGATTACGGCGCCTGCGGCGTGGAGGCCGACGCCCTGCGCGACGAGGTCCGGGTCATGCTCTTCCTGTGCCGCGCGAAGCCCGGGCAGGCGGCGGCCGTCCTCGCCGCCTTCGACCGCGCCTCGGCGCGCCGCCAGCCGGCCGAGGCGCGCTCCGGCCATTGCGTGTCGCGCGACGACGCGGCGTTCCAGCTGGAGCGGATGGTGGAGCACCTGCGGCGGGAGCGCGCCGCCTCGGGTTGCTCGCCCGCGCGGGTGCTGGCCCCCGTGCTGACCTCAAGCGCCGAGCCATGACGGCTCCGGGAACCCCATCGACAAGCCGCGGCGCGTCCAGGCCGAGGGCGCCGGGAGGCGGCGCATGACGACCGAGCCGGTCGACCCGGACGGACGCGGCTCCATCGGCACGCTGCTGGTCGACGCGATCGACGCGCTCGCGGAGGGGTTCATGCTCTTCGACGGCGCGGACCGGCTCGTCGCCGTGAACTCCCGCTACCTGGAGCTCTACGACCTCGAGCCCGGCGAATACGTGCCCGGAACCCTCTGGCGCGAGCTCCTGGAGCGCAACGTGTCCGTCGGCCGCTACAGGCAGGCCACCGGCCGCGAGGCGGAGTACATCGCCGAGCGCGTCGCCATGCGCCTCGATCCTGGCGGCAGCTTCGAGATCGAGCTCGACAACGGCCGCTGGCTGCGCGCCACCGACCGGCGCACCCGCGACGGCGGCATGGTCTCGATCCGCGCCGACATCACGCAGCAGAAGCTCGCCGAGCGGCGCCTGCGCGACATGCAGCAGGCCGCCCGCGAAAGCGAGGCGCGGCTGGCCGAGATCGTCGAGGCCAACCCGCTGCCGATGATCATCACCCGCATCTCCGACGGGGTGATCGTCTACGCGAACCTTCAGGCCGCCGAGATGATGCGCATGCCCGTGGAGGCGCTGACCGGGAGCCGCGCGGCCGATCACTACGCCGAGCCCCGCATGCGCGAGGTGGTGCTGAAGGCCGTGCGGGAGGGGGGCCGGATCGACCTGCTGGAGATGCAGTTCCGCCGCCCCGACGGCACCGTATTTCCCCTCGCCATGGTCGGCCGGCCGATCACCTATCGCTGGCAGGCCTGCATCGTGACGGGCCTCCAGGACCTGTCCGACTGGCGTCGCCTGCAGCAGGCGCTGCACCAGAGCGAGAAGCTCTCGGCCATGAGCTCGCTGCTCGCGGGCGTCGCCCACGAGCTCAACAATCCCCTCTCCATCGTGCTGGCCCAGGCCGCGCTCCTGGAGGAGATGGCGGCGGACGACGGGGTTCGCGCCCGGGCCGACCGGATCCTCGCCGCGGCCGAGCGCTGCTCGCGAATCGTGCGCTCCTTCCTGGCCATCGCCCGCGAGCGCCCGCCGGAGCATCGCGCCGTCGCGCTCGCCGAGGTGATCCGCTCCGCCCTCGACATCACGGCCTACGGCCTGCGCAGCAGCGGCATCGAGGTGGAGCTCGACCTTCCTCCGGACCTTCCCCCGGCGCGGGGCGACGCGGACCAGCTGAGCCAGGTTTTCATGAACCTCGTCGTCAACGCCCAGCAGGCGCTGCAGGAGGTGGACGGCCCCCGGCGCCTGGCCATCGCGGGACGGCGGCGGGACGGCGGGCGGGTGCAGGTCACGGTCCGGGACACGGGGCCGGGCGTGCCGGCGGCGATCCGCTCGCGGGTCTTTGATCCGTTCTTCACGTCGAAGCCCGTGGGCTCGGGGACGGGGATCGGCCTATCCGTGTGCCTCGGCATCGTCGCGGCGCATGGGGGGACGCTGGAGCTCCACGACGAGGGGCCGGGCGCGACCTTCGTCCTCACCCTCCCGGAGGCGGTCCGGGAGGCCGGCGTGGCCGCGCCGCCGCCGACCGCGCCGGCGGCATCGCCGGACGACCGCGCCATCCTGATCGTCGACGACGAGGCGGACATCGCCGCCATGCTCGCCGAGATCCTGCGGCCGCTGGCCGGCCGCATCGACGTGGCGTCCTCCGGCGCCGGCGCCTTGGCCTATCTCGGCGAGCGGGCCTACGACGTGATCGTCAGCGACGTGCGGATGCCCGAGCTCGACGG
>DASPJU010000035.1:0-4650 GCA_035628475.1 Salinarimonas sp.
GCTGCTGGACGGAGAGCGCCGGTCGGGCCGGCGCATCCTGTTCGAGGGGGCGCAGGGCGCCCTCCTCGACGTCGACCACGGCACCTACCCCTACGTGACCTCCTCCAACATCGTGGCGGGCCAGGCCGCCACGGGATCGGGCCTGGGGCCGGGCGCCGTGGGCTTCGTGCTCGGCATCGCCAAGGCCTACACGACGCGGGTCGGCGAGGGGCCGTTCCCGACCGAGCTCTTCGACGAGACCGGCGAGACCATCGGCAGCCGGGGCCGGGAGTTCGGCACCGTGACGGGCCGCAAGCGCCGCTGCGGCTGGTTCGACGCTGTCCTGGTGCGCCAGACCGTGCGCACGTCGGGCATCGACGGCATCGCCCTCACCAAGCTCGACGTGCTCGACGGCTTCGAGACCATCCGGGTCTGCACGGGCTACCGCCTCGACGGCGAGACGGTCGACCACCTGCCCGCGGGCCAGGCGGCCCAGGCGCGGGTCGAGCCGATCTACGAGGAGATCGAGGGCTGGTCCGGCTCGACGGCGGGCGCCCGGTCCTGGGCGGCGCTGCCGGCGCAGGCGATCAAGTACGTGCGCCGCATCGAGGAATTGATCGGGGCGCCGGTGGCGCTCCTGTCCACGAGCCCCGAGCGCGACGACACGATCCTGGTGCAGAACCCCTTCGAGGGGTGAGGGGCGGGGGCGCGCGAGCCCCGGCCCGGCCCGGCGAAAAGCCGCGACGACGCGCCGTCACGGGTTGACGCCTTCCTGCCGGCAAGCCATTCCACCCCGCATGGCGGATTACCAACCCTTGCTCCAGCGGGCCGTGGAGGCCCTGTCGGATCGCTCGCCCGAGATGCGCCACGCGGTCTACGACCGGGCGCGCACCGCGCTGCTCGAGCAACTGCGCGGCCTCGACCCGCCGCTCTCCGGCGAGGACATCGCCCGCGAGCGGCGCGCCCTCGACGAGGCGATCGGCCGGATCGAGGCGGGCTACGCGCCTGCCGCCCCGGCGCCGCGGCCCGCGCCTGCCGCCCCGGCTCCGGCCCGGGCGCCCGAGCCCCCCACGCCTCCCCGGCCCCGCGTCGTCGAGCGCGCGCCCGATCCGCGCCTCGACCTCCCGGAGGCCTCGCCGCCCGGGGCGGGCCGCGGGGCGCCGGCCTTCACCGTCCCAGAGCGCCGCAAGCCGCCGGCCTTCGACGACCTCGCCAAGCCCGCCTCCGCCGAGGCCGGCGAGGGGGCGACCCGCGAGCGGCCCCGCATCGACGCCGCCCCGCCCCGGCGCGCCGGCGAGGGGCGCATGCGCTCGGTCGTGCTCGGCCTCGTGCTGCTCACCGTGATCGGTGCCATCGCGGTGGCGGCCTGGCTCCTGCGGGAGGATCCGGCGGCCGTGGCCGAGGCGCCGCCCGTGGTGGAGGCGCCCGCCTCCGCCCAGCCCAGCGCCGGCAAGGCCGCCGACCGGCTCGGCGGCGACCGGCCCGCGAGCCCGCCCGCCGCCCCGGCGGCTCCGGCCGCGCCGCGCAACGACACCGTCGCGGTGGCGCAGCGCGCCGTCCTCTACGAGGAGAACCCGGCCGATCCGCGCACGCCCCGGGCCATGGCGGGGCGCGCCGTGTGGCGCCTGGACGCCATCAATGCGGGGCAGGGCCAGCCCCTCGAGACGGCGGTGCGCGCGACCGTCGAGGTCGCCGAGGCGGGCCTCACGCTCAACCTCGTGATGCGGCGCAACCTCGACACGACCCTGCCGGCCTCCCACACGGTCGAGCTCTCCTTCGCGACGGGCGGCGACAGCGCCCGCGTGGTGCGCGACCTGGGCCTGCCGCAGCTCAAGAACGAGGAGAACACCCCCGGCGCGGCGCTCGACGGCCTGCCCGTGCCCGTGAAGGACAACCTGTTCCTGATCGGGCTGTCCAGCGTGCCCGGCTCGGCCGACCGCAACCGCGAGCTCATCTTGCGTCGCAACTGGATCGACATGCCGATGCGCTTCGCGTCGGGCCGGCGCGCGATCCTGAGCTTCGAGAAGGGGGTGTCGGGCGACCAGATCCTGGCCGAGGCCTTCCGCCAGTGGAACGAGGCGGCGGGGCGCTGAGCCCCGCCTCCCGCCGAGAGTCGATCAAGGATACGCGGCACACCGAGCCCCGAGAGGCCATCGGGCCGTTCCGGAACCGTCCGACGGACGCCTAGACCTCCGCCTCGGCGCGGGGCGCCTCGCGGGCCGCGAGGTTCTTCTTCACGGCGGCCTGGATCTTCTCGAACGCCCGCACCTCGATCTGGCGCACGCGCTCGCGCGAGACGCCGAACTCCGTGGAGAGCTCCTCCAGGGTGATCGGGTCCTCGGCGAGGCGGCGCGCCTCGAAGATGCGCCGCTCGCGCGCGTTGAGCACCGAGAGCGCGTCGCGCAGGGCGGCGAGCCGGTTCTGGCCCTCCTGCTCCTCCGCGAGCACGGCTTCCTGGTTGGAGCTGTTGTCGACGAGCCAGTCCTGCCACTCGCCCTCGCCCTCCTCGCGCAGGGGCGCGTTGAGGGAGGCGTCGCCGCCCAGGCGGCGGTTCATGTCGACGACGTCCTGCTCGGTGACGCCGAGCCTCGTCGCGATCTGCTTCACCTGGTCGGGGCGAAGATCCCCTTCCTCCAGCGCCGAGATGCGGCCCTTGGCCTTGCGCAGGTTGAAGAAGAGCTTCTTCTGGTTCGCCGTGGTGCCCATCTTCACGAGCGACCAGGAGCGCAGGATGTATTCCTGGATCGCCGCCTTGATCCACCACATGGCGTAGGTGGCGAGCCTGAAGCCCTTGTCCGGCTCGAAGCGCTTGACGGCCTGCATGAGGCCGACATTGCCCTCCGACACGACCTCGCCGATCGGCAGGCCGTAGCCGCGATAGCCCATGGCGATCTTGGCGACGAGCCGCAGATGCGAGGTGACGAGCCGGTGGGCCGCGTCACGATCCCCATGCTCCCGCCAGCGCTTGGCGAGCATGAATTCCTCGTCCGGATCCAGCATGGGGAACTTGCGGATCTCGTCGAGGTAGCGGGAGAGCCCGCCCTCCGTCGCGAGAACCGGAAGCGATCCTGATGCCATTCCATCCCTCCTTTGGCTCCCGAAGCGGCGAGCCGATGGCGGCCTCCTCTTGGACGGCCGCCGCGCCATCCTATATGAGGCGGGCAAGCTTGGCCAGGAAGGCCGCCGGTGATGTCCGACGGTCTGCATCAACGCCCGCGCGCCGGAAGGGTGCGGCGCCGCACGTCCGCGACCCGTGCGGCGGATTGACGCGTGCCGCTTGTGAAATCGCGGCCGTATCCCCGGGGTCAGGAGCCCCGCAGGGCGGCGCGCAGGCGCTCCATGTCGGCGGGCAGCGGGCTCTCGAAGCCGAGCTCCTCGCCCGTGCGTGGATGGGCGAAGCCCAGAACCGCGGCGTGCAGCGCCTGGCGGGCGAGCGCCGCCAGCGCCGCCTGGGCGTCGGGCGGCAGGCGGCCCGCCTTGGTGCGGAAGCCCGCCCCGTAGACCGGGTCGCCCAGGAGCGGATGGCCGCGATGGGCGAGATGCACCCGGATCTGGTGGGTGCGGCCCGTCTCGAGGCGGCAGCGCACCGCGCTCGCCTCGGGATAGCGCTCCTCGACCTCCACATGGGTGATCGCCTCGCGCCCGCGCCCGAGCGCCACCACGGCCATCTTCTCCCGGCTCTGCGCCGAGCGGTCGATGCCCGTGCGGATGGTCTCGCGCGCCCGCTCCGGGCCGCCCCAGACGAGGGCCACATATTCGCGCCGCAGCGGCCCCGTGCGGCCGTGATCGGCGAACTGGGCCGAGAGGGCCCCGTGCGCGGCGTCGGTCTTGGCCACGACGAGGAGGCCGCTGGTGTCCTTGTCGAGGCGGTGCACGATCCCCGGCCGGCGCACCCCGCCGATGCCCGACAGGCTCTCCCCGCAATGGGCGATGAGCGCGTTCACGAGGGTGCCGGTCTCGTGGCCCGCCGCCGGATGCACGACGAGGCCCGCTGGCTTGTCGATCACGATGAGGTCGTCGTCCTCATAGGCGACGCTCAGGGGGATCGCCTCGCCCCGGGGCTGGGCGGGCGCGGCCTCCGGCACGGCGAGGCGCAGGGCGGCGCCCTGCGCCACCTTGGCGGAGGGGCTCGTCTCGACCGCCCCCGCCAGGGTCACGGCGCCCGTCCGCACGAGGTCCTGCAGGCGCGAGCGCGACAGGTCGGGCCACAGCCGGGCGAGCGCCCGGTCGAGGCGCTCCGCCCCGCCCTCGTGAACCCCTTCCCGGATCTCCCCGCCCACGCGCGTCTCCCTGCCTGCTCCCCGCCATACCCGGCCCGCGCCCGCGGCGCAAAGGCCGCAAAATCCCCCTTGCCCCCGCCCGCCGCCCCGGCTATACGGGCCCCCTCGCTGCACGCTCCCTTCGTCTAGCGGTCTAGGACGTCGCCCTCTCACGGCGAAAACAGGGGTTCGATTCCCCTAGGGAGCGCCAGCGATGTCAACGGCTTAGGTCGTTCAGGGCTGCCTGGTCCAGCCGTCCACCTCAATGTTTCAGCGACGCTTGCCCACGCTGACGCGACCCGCCTGGTCGCGCCCGGCCTTCGGCCCTGCGGCGTTGTTCGGGCGTCGAAAGGCGCGGTCTGGCGGTCGTGGTCTCTCGGTCTTGCCCCGGACTGACAGCCTCCCTGGCGTC